>JBLMXE010000217.1:0-8367 GCA_050257615.1 Chlamydiota bacterium
GGCGTAATGCCTCAAACACCCCTACTAGCGCTGCCTTGGCCTGCAGGAGGTCCTGGCAGGTTTCGATCAGCAGGATGTCCACGCCGCCGGCTATCAGCGCCAGCGCCTGCTCGGTGTAGGAGGCCGCCATGTCGTCGAACTTGATGTGCCCCAGGGAAGGCAGCTTGGTGGTCGGCCCGATGGAGCCTGCCACGAAACGCGGCTTGCCCGGAGTCGAAAAGCTCTGCGCCACTTCGCGCGCCAACCTGGCCGCGGCCTTATTCAGCTCTTCGACCTTATCCTCAAGCTGATACTCCGTCAGCACGATGCGAGTAGCCCCGAAAGTATCGGTTTCAACCACGTCGCAGCCCACCTGGAAGAAGCTGGCGTGGATATCCTTGATGATGTCCGGCCGGCTCAGCACCAGCAGCTCGTTGCACCCTTCCTTGCCCCAGAAATCGTCCGGGTTGGGCTGGCGCACCTGGATGTTGGTGCCCATGGCGCCGTCATACACCACCACGCCTTCACGTACGCGTTGGAGAAAATCCGCCATCTCTCGAAGTATTTTAGATTATCGGTTTCCGCCGGGGATTGTCACTCCGCGGGTATTCGATTCACCACGGAGGCACAGAGACACAGAGAAAACCTTTCTCATATTTCAAGAAAAATTTAACGCCTGTCATCCTGAGCGGAGCTGAACGATTCGCTTGCGAATCGCCCAGCGGAGTCAAAGGACCTTGCGTTTCGCGTGGAAGAGGCCAGCTTTTATCTGCCGAGCAGTTGCTGACTCCCGACTACCGACTCCTGACTCCCAGCCTCTGGCAACTGGCAACTGAGAACTGATAACTGGTTTTCTAGCTTCTGACCGCAGGTGTTCCCGTCTCCGCTTCCGCCTGATTGAATACCGCGTTCGATCCCAGGTGTGCTGGCAGGGGCGCCAGCATCTGCTCCTTGCGGTACACCAGGCTGGTGGCATTCAGGCTGGCAATTTCGAAGCCGTGCCCGTGGGTGATGGCATCGGTGGGACAGGCCTCCACACAATAGCCGCAGAAGATGCAGCGGTTGTAGTCAATGTTATAGACCTTGGCATAGCGCTCGGCGCCGCTGATGCGCTGCTCCGTCGTATTCTCTGCCGCCTCAATGTAAATGCAGTTGGAAGGACACGCCGCCGCGCACAGGAAGCAGGCCACACACTTTTCCAGGCCGTTCTCGTCGCGCTGCAGCACATGTACGCCGCGAAAGCGCTCCTGGAACTTCGCGCCTTTCAAGGGCCCCGGCCCGTCGGGATAGTTTTCCACTATCGTGGGCGAGAACATCTCCTTAAGCGTGATGCTCATTCCCTTGGCAATTGCCGCTATGTTCTTAACGATGGCCATAAGCTCTTAGTATAAACGGTAGGTGGTAGCTGGTAGTTGGTAGTTGGTAGTTGGTAGTGGGTAGATGGTGGTGGGTAGTGGCTTGCTTGAGATTGACCTGGGTGAGAACGAGAATATGAACTGTGTGGGGACGGCCGCCCTCGGCCGTCCGGGCGAGCGCTAAGCGGCAGAATTTTGTGGCGCGGGCTGCCTCGCCCACGAAATAAGCGCGACACTAAGATGTTCCTCGCGGCGGAAGAGGGAACGCGACCATAGCCGTCAGTTCACTCGGGGTCATGTTATAATGACCATGGTCATCTGAGGTGGTCATGAAGACGATGGCGGCAGCACAATTCAAGGCTCGCTGTTTGAAAGTGATGGACGAGGTGCAGAACACCCGGGAGCCGGTGGTAATTACCAAGAAAGGTAAGCCGGTCGCCAAGCTTGTCCCCCCGGATACACCGCCGCGGGACATCCTGGGGTGCCTGAGAGGGGTAATCGAGATTGTCGGCGATATCGAGTCGCCGCTGGTTCCACCCGAAGAGTGGGAGGTCCTGCGATGATTCTCTTGGACACTCATGCCCTGGCCTGGGCGGTTGGTGAACCGGAACGACTTTCTCGGGCTGCCGCTTCTGCGGTTCGACGGGCACGCCTTGGCGGTGGCATAGCCGTAGCTGCCATCTCCCTTTGGGAACTGGCGCTCATGTTTAGCCGCGGCCAACTCAGAAGCCAAGGCTCCCTGGAAAATTCGGTCCGTTTGATTCTGGAATCGTCTGGCGCCGTGGTGAAACCGATTACACCGTCAATCGCCGCACTCGCAATGCACTTCCCCCAGGACTTTCCTCGCGATCCTGCCGACCGCCTGATCGGCGCCACCGCGCGCGCCGAAGGACTTCCCCTGGTCACCCGCGATGAACGAATCCGCTCCAGCCCGCTACTAAAGACGATCTGGTAGCCGAGCGCAGCGAAGGAGGTCTTTTAAAAACTCCTGCGTCGGCGGGGCACATCGGGCAGCGCAGGGGTGTTTCGACTCGGGCGTTCGCCCTCGCTCAACATGACGGTAGCGGTACGCTGCGAATTGGAAATGATTTTCTCCGGGGCTTCAATTAACCTTGGGTCCCGAAATAGGCAACGCATATTTCCGCAATCCGCAATTCACGCAACTTTGAGCAAACATGTTGTGATACCACCACTTGGCGAAAAAGCGCTTGCCACATCGCGGACAAATGAAGGCCATCTCTCCATAATTTGCGACGAGAAGGAGAACCGTCCAGATAACAGCTGCTAAAAAACATGTTACGTCGCTCCTGAAGAGACGGTTGGTTACGATGCAGAACCCGCCAACGATCGGCACAAAACCCAACCACGCAAACCATGCTAGATTCCTGCGTCTGCGGTAGTCATTCCAAGGGTTGTCGGACTGGCTCATCTTCAGTCACTCTATCCCCAGCTCCTTCCACTTCTTGTCCACGATCATCTTGGTGGTCTCGTCCATCACGATCTCATCCGGCCAGGGGCGGGCAAAGCCTTCGCTCGCCCACTTGCGGGTGGCGTCAATGCCCATCTTGGAGCCGTAGTCGGGCAGCCGCGCGGCGTGGTCCAGCGAGTCCACCGGCCCCAGCGTGAACTGCAGGTCGCGCTCCGGGTCAATGTGGTTCAGCGCCTTCAGCGCAACCTCGCGCAGGTCCTGCACATTCACGTCTTCATCCACCACCACAATGACCTTGGTGAACATGGCCTGCCCCAGCGACCAGATGGCGTTCATCACCTTGCGCGCCTGCCCCGGGTAGGACTTGCGGATGGAAACGATCATCAGGTTATGGAAAACCCCCTCCACCGGCAGATTGATGTCTACCAGCTCGGGGATGTTCAGCTTCATCATGGGCAGGAAAATCCGTTCCACCGCCTTGCCCATCCACGCGTCCTCCATGGGCGGCTTACCTACGATGGTAGTGGCATAGATGGGGTCCTTGCGGTGAGTCATGCAGGTCAGGTGAAACACCGGGTACTGGTCTTCCAGCGAATAGAACCCAGTGTGGTCACCGAACGGGCCCTCGGTGCGCAGCTCATCCAAGTTCACATAGCCCTCGAGCACGTACTCGGCGGTGGCCGGCACCTCCAGGTCCACAGTCTCGCACTTCACCAGCTCCACCGGCTTCTGCCGCAGGAAGCCGGCGATAATGAACTCCTCCACCTCCGGCGGCGCGGGCACAATCGCAGAGAAGGTCAGCGCGGGCTCGGTGCCAATCGCCACCGCAACTTCCATCTTCCCTTTCGGCTGCGAGCCCGAGGCGAGCCTGGCCCCGCCTGCCGACCGCGCCATGATGTCCACCGCCGCCCATCGGCCGTCGGCCGTCGCCTGATCTCCTCCCGCCGCCCTCCTCAGCATCTCCCGGTAGTGCTCCGCCCCCACCTTCTGCCGCTGCCAGTGCATGCCCGCGGTACGCTCGTCGTGCACCTGCATGCGGTACATGCCCACATTGCGCTTGCCGCTTACCGGATCGCGCGTAATCACGCACGGCAGGGTGATGAACCGGCCCGCGTCCTTGGGCCAGCACTTCAGCACCGGCATATCGAGCAGTGAAAAACCATCCCGCCGGATCGCTTCCTTGCACGGCCCGCTGGCCACGGTCTTGGGAAAGAACTTGCCCATCTCTGCCAGCATGGGCAGCATTTTGACCTTGTCCAGAAACCCCTGCGGGCTCTTCACATCCATGAAGCCGCGAATGCGCTCCGCCACCTCGTCCAGCGAGTCCACGCCCAGGGCCATGCACATGCGTTGCGCCGAGCCAAACTGGTTGATCAGCAGCGGCGTGCGATAGCCTTTGACGTTCTCAAACAGCAGCGCGCGGTTCTTTGTGGCGCGGGAGCCCTCGCCTGCGGCCTTGCTGACCCGATCTGTGATCTCGGTGATCTCCAGAATCGGGTCCACCTCGGCGCGCACGCGCTTCAGTTCTCCGGCCTTGTCCAGGGCGGCGATCCAGTCTCGTAACGATTCGTAGGCCAATTCAGCTCCTAGCCTCTAGCTCCTAGCTAGTAGCTAGAAGCTAGCAGCTAGCAGCCAGACGCGCGATTATACCGGCCACCCTCCCTCGCACCCAACTCTTAGCCCTTTGCTCACATCCAAGCTCAACGTGACACTTGCATCGTCGCCCGAAGTCGCCCATCTGCGGGCACTTTCGCAGCTCACCCTGAATAAGCAGGACCCGGGTTCCAACTCGCTGCGGGAAGCGCTCCTTTACGTATCCGGCCTGGACGCCGAAGGCCGGGCCGAACTACAGTCGCTTGCCGACTCGCACCACGTGCTGGTGCGCGCCCTGCAGGCGGCTCACGCCCTGGCTGCCAGCGCCGCTGATATCGGCCTAGTTGCCTGGACGGAAGCGACGCTAGCCGCCGAGCAGGCTCGGATTGATAACGCCCTCCGGCAACTGGACGCGGTCTGCCGGGAATTGGAAGCGGCGCGCTGCCCGGTGGTGGTCATGAAGTCGCTCGACCACTGGCCCGACTTGGGCAACGACCTCGACCTGTTCAGCCCCGCTGACGAGCGCAGTATCGTGCGCCTGATGCGCACCAGATTTCAGGCCCGCGTCGAGGCCCGCAGCTGGGGCGACCGCCTGGCCAACAAGTGGAACTTTGCCCTGCCTGGCTTGCGCGAAGCCATCGAAGTGCACGCCCAGCGCCTGGGCCAGACCGGCGAGCACACAGCCCTGGCCCGCCGCGTGCTGGAGCGCGCGGTGCCCAGGGAAGTGGGCGGCTACACCTTCCGCGTGCCTGCCCCGGAAGAACGCATCATCATTGCCACCCTGCAGCGCATGTACCGGCACTTCTATTTCCGCATCTGCGACGTGCTCGATACCGCCGCGCTGGTCGAAAGCGGCGCTGTGGATTTTGGCGAGTTGAGGCGCAGTGCCGATCTGGGCGGCATCTGGCCGGGCGTGGCTACCTTCCTGGTGATTGTTTCCGATTACGTGAACTCGTATCGCGGCGAGGCCGTGGACCTGCCGCGCGAAGTGCTGGCTGCGGCCAAGTTCGGCGGCAACAAGATCACGGTACGCGAGCGCTTTCTGCGCTTCCCGGTCATGCCCGAGGGCGCCGGGCTTTACGGCCTGCAGATGCGCCAGACGGCCGCGCGCGGTGATGTCCCCGCCGCTCTGCGCCTGAGCCTTTTACCGCCGTTAGCCTCGATGGCGGCTTTGGCATATAGGGTTACGGGAAGCGATAAAGGCATTTGGTAGTCAGGGCATCGGCCGGTGGAATGGGGCGGCATGTCCTTCCGACGTACCACTTCGGTGCCGTTGCCGTTTGGTGTACTTGGTCTAAAGTTTCCTCAATTTCACCTGCGCCGCATCGCCAGCAGGAGGTTTGTATGAGGAAGCTGTTCCTTTGGGCGAGCGTGATTCTGGTTTGCTACTTTGCCTCGGATGTCTCCCGAGTGCCCACTACCGCTCTGCTGGGGGCCAGGGTGCCCGCAGCCGTGCGCATCACCACCAAATGAGGTGATCAGCAATGGATTACCTGACGGGCGGCTTGACCGCGTTTTTTGGCCTCGCCTTCGGCTGCTTTTTTCTGCAGATGGGAGCCCATGCGCTGCTGGCGCAACACCGCTTTTTGCGATTCTGCAACCGCTGGAACAAGGGCGGGGCAATGGAAATGCTGGATGCCGGCTACTTTGGCGGACCGAAGAACCTGCAGCTTCTGGGAGTGGGACTGGCCGCCGTGGGTCTTTTCATCATCGCGTCCGTCATCACCATGCTCCTGATTGGGCTGGGCTACCTGGCGTAACCCACAGAAGTCGGAAGTCAGGAGGCAGCGGACGTTCAATAGGTCTTTTTGGCGCTCAGCAGGCTGGCATGGCTGGCGGCGCAGCGCCATTCGCCGCCCTCAAAAATCCAGGTATCGGTGAAGCGGGCGCGCAGGTCATAGGGCTTGCCGTTGTAGGCGCCCTTTTCGCGGTAAACGCCCGTAACCACCGCAGAATTGGGGTGGAGGTGAACCGCCACCGTCTCGTTCACCAATTGCTGCGGACGGTAGTTCTTGTCGCTGATGGAACGAATGAACTGGGCCTTGTCCATGAAGGTACTGTCAAAATCTGTGCCCACGAAATTGGCGGCCAGCAGTTGGTCCAGGGCACGAACGTCCTTGTGCACGGTGGCCAGGTTCCAAACGTTCTCCAAGGCCAGAATCTTGCTTTGATCCGCGTGCGCCTGCTCCTGCGCAGTCAGAGGCGGTACGGTCAAGGCCAGCCCGCAGGCCAGCAGCGCTGCCGCCGCCAAAAATGTGCTTCGTCTCCCCACTTCCATCCTCACCCGTGGAATTATGGAGTCCGGCCGCCGGATGGTCTACATTACCATCGTCAGACGACCCGGGTTACCCGCGGCGCCCCGCCAAGAACCACTTCCGCTTTGTTGTCTCCCGCTTTCTCGAATCGCGCTGCTGTTCATGCAATACACGCCTCTGGGCAACACGGGGCTGGTGGTCTCGCGGCTTTCTTTTGGAGTGATGACCGTCGGACAGGGCGCGGGCACGATGGCGGCGGTCTCCAAGACTGACGAGCAGACAGCGGCGGAGATGATTCAGCGCGCTCTCGACGCCGGCATCAACTGCTTCGCGCAGGCAAATGCGGGCAAGTTCCTTGACGGTCGCGCCCCCAGCCGGCTTTGGGCAATTTCCTGCCAACCAGCATCACTGGCTCCGGTTAACTTCAGAGCGAAATACTGCATCCCACTTCCATCAATCCTCGTTTTTCGGAGCAGCTTGATTGCTGCATATTTTGCGATGGTCGAAACCGTTGCTGGCCGCCTCCCTTTTGTTGACTTTTTCCGGCCCGGCGGCCTCGACCGCGTTGGCGCAGGAGAGTTTGGGTTCCGCCGCTTACGAGAACACCCTGCCGGATGCGCCCCAGCCTGAACCAGCGAATTCATCCGGGCAAAATGTCTCGCAACCGGCCGCTGCCGGAACCATTACCGGCACCGTGCTCGATACCAATCGAGACGTACTGCAGGGTGCGCGGGTGACACTAGCGGGGCAGTCGGGCCCTGCCATCCGAACCATACAATCCGGCCTTAACGGGCAGTTTACGTTCCCAGGGTTGCCGCCGGGCGTGTACCAGCTCACGGTCACCGCGCCAGGAATGCGCCCTTTCACCTCTCCCCGGTTCCCCGTTCAGCCCGGCGAATTCCACATTGTGCCACCGATAACCCTGTCCATCTTTGGCGGCGCAACTCGCATAACCGTGACGGCTAACAAGGCGCAACTCTCCGAACAACAGGTGCAGATCGCCGTACAGCAGCGCATCGGCGGCGTCATCCCGAATTTCTACAGCACCTACGACTGGAACGCGCCGTCCATGCAAGCGAAACAGAAATTTCAGCTGGCCTTTCACTCCATCATTGATCCGGTTTCCTTTTTGAGCGTGGCCGGAATAGCGGGCGCGGAGCAATATCAGAACGTATTCCCAGCGTATGGCAGCGGATTCGAAGGATATAGCAAACGCTACGGCGCTGCCCTGGCCAATCACATATCGGGCACTCTGCTGGGCAGAGCTGTTTTCCCCTCCATCTTCCATCAAGACCCACGCTATTTCTATAAGGGCAAGGGAAGCATCCGATCGCGCATACTGTACGCCGTCTCGGCCGCGGTGATCGCCCGGGGCGATAATGGGCGGTGGCAACCCAACTACTCGCACATCCTCGGCAATTTCTCCGCCGCAGCCATTTCCAACCTTTATTACCCCGCCTCCGATCGTGGAGCTTCGCTGGTCGTTTTGAATGGTTTGGCGAACACGGGGGCGAACGCCGCGGCGAACCTGTTCCGCGAATTCCTTCTGAAACGCATCACCTCCCACGTTCCTAAGGGCGCCAACGGCCAGCCCTAGGACGGCTGAGGAAGCGGACGGTGGCCACATTTGGCCGCCAAAGGTCAAGCAACGAAACAGCGGCGTTGCAGGCAGCCAAGTGTGGCACACTCGTTCTGGAGAGCAGGCGAACCAAATCCAGCTTCAGCTCTCGATAAAGCGGGCGAGCTTGTCCAGCGA
>JBLMXE010000218.1:0-13376 GCA_050257615.1 Chlamydiota bacterium
GGTCCGCGGTAGCCTCCTTGGGGTGGGTTGGCTCTGCCGGCCGGGGGTCGGATAACTCCAATACCTATCGTCGCATCTACCTCCCATAAGCAGGGGCTCAACTTCCCCTCCCTTTTTCCACAGCAAGCCATGAGAAACCCTGGAGGAGGTGTATTCAGTGAGAGTTGCAGTAATCGCGCCACCTTTCATAAGTGTCCCACCCCGGCGCTATGGTGGGACCGAGTTGTTCATCGCCCAATTAGCGGCGGGTATGCGGAGGCTGGGAGTGGAACTCGTGGTCTATACCAACGGCGAGTCCACTGTGGACGCCGAAACTCGCTGGCTCTTTTCCAAATCGCAATGGCCGATTCAGGGCGAGCTTTACGACAACCTGAAGGAATTGAACCATACCACCTGGGCCATTAAGGACGCATCCCGTTCGTGCGACCTGATCCACATCAACAGTGCACCCGGCCTTATCTGCTCTCGTTTCGTTAATCGTCCTTTCGTTTACACGCTGCATCATCCGCACCTGAGCGAGTTGAGCGACTTTTACAGCTATTTTCCCGAAGTCAATTACGTCACCATCAGCGACTTCCAGCGACACCAGGAAACCATGCCGCACCTGCAGACCATCCATCACGGCCTGGATTCTACGCAGTACCATTATCGAGAGAAGAAGCAGGAATATCTGGCGTTCCTGGGGAGAATCGCGCCCATCAAGGGCCCTCACCTGGCCATCCAGGCGGCCAAGAAGGCGGGGATTCCGCTGAAAATTGCGGGAGAGATTCAGCCTATTTTTCGGGGCTATTTTGAGAAGGAAATCCAACCCCACTTGGACGGCAACTTCATCGAATATATTGGTGAGGCTGACCTGGAAGCTAAGAACGAACTGCTGGGACATGCACGGGCCATGCTCTTTCCCATTCAGTGGGACGAACCGTTTGGGCTGGTAATGCTGGAAGCCATGGCATGCGGCACCCCGGTGCTGGCTTTACCTGGAGGTTCGGTGGCAGAGGTGATCGAAAACGGAGTGAACGGGGTGATTTGCAGCTCGGTGGAGGAAATGGCGGCGCAGGCGCGTGAAGTTGACCGCACGATTACTCCCACGGCCGTCCGCCAGCACGTGCAGGAGCGGTTTTCGCTGGAGCACATGGTGGCGCGTTACGCTAAGCTTTACCAGAGTGTTTTGACGGCCGGCCGGTCGTCCAACATTTCGACTCCCCTTGAGGAGCAACGTGCGGTCGCATGAGCGCGCGAGTTTCGATTTCGCCCACGGAGTTGGTTGAAATCCCCTCGCCTTACGTGGAACCCCGGGTGGCATTTCAGAATCTGGAACCGCGCAAGGTCAACAATCTCACCCTCATCGAGGGCAAAACCTTTCTCTCCACAACGGTGGCGGGCGACATCACTCCCGCCGGTGCGCCCGATGTTGGCTTTTTCCACGACGACACCCGCTTTCTCAGTTATCTGGAGCTGAAGGTGGGCGGGCATCGCACCGTGGTGCTCTCCTCCAGCACCGAAAATACTTTTGTCTCACAAATCGAACTTACCACCGGGAACATCACCCTGCGTGATTCCTTTGACCTTCCGGAGAACACCATTCACATCCGGCGCGAGCAACTGCTGGGCAGCGACATCTTCTTCGATCGCTTCACTTTCGAAAATTTCAATTTGGGCCCAGTGCAACTCTTCATCGAGCTTTCCTTCGCTGCCGACTTTGTGGATGTGTTCCAGGTGCGCGGCTGCCCCCGCTCCGCCCACGGCCAGTACTACCGGCCGGTGGTGGAGCGCGACCGGCTTTCCTTCTACTACCGGGGACGTGATGGAATTCTGCGCCACACTCAGGTCGCCATGTGCCCGGCGCCGGCTCGCCTAGATGAAGCCACCGCTCGCTGGGACCTGGAACTGCCCCCGCTGAAGCAGTTCCAGCTGGAGGTCACCGTCAGCCCCTCGGTCGAGGGGCAGCAGGCGGCTTCTCCCCGTTATGATTTTGGCGCCAACCTGCGGCGGCGGCGCGAAAATTACGCCGAGTGGCAGAGTGTTTCCACCATCTTCAGCAGCAGCCATGGCGTCTTTGACGCGGCTTTGCGGACCGCTATCGGTGACTTCCACGCCCTTCAGATCCCGGACGGTAATTGCTGCACCATTGGCGCCGGCATTCCCTGGTTCGCTACCATTTTCGGGCGCGACTCCATCATCGCTTCTTACCAAGCCCTCGCACTGAACCCGCAGCTGGCGATTGACACCCTGCGCGTGCTGGCCCGCTACCAGGGCACCGAATACAACGACTGGCGCGACGAAGAACCGGGCAAGATTCTGCACGAGCTGCGCACCGGCGAAATGACGCGCAGCGGCGAAATGCCCTTTGGGCCCTATTACGGCTCGGTGGACTCCACTCCCCTCTTCCTTATCCTGCTCAGCGAAACCTACAACTGGACCGCCGATGATGGGCTTACGCGCGAGCTTTTGCCCGCTGCCTATCGCGCCCTCGATTGGATTGACCGCTACGGCGACCTGGACGGCGACGGCTTCGTGGAGTTTCTGCGACGCTCGCCCAAGGGCCTGGTCAACCAGGGATGGAAGGATTCCTGGGACGCGAACATGCGCCCTGATGGCACGGTGGCCCGCCCGCCCCTGGCGCTGGTAGAAGTGCAGGGCTACGTCTACGAAGCCAAGTATCGCATGGCCGCACTGCTGCGCGCTTTCGGCGATAGCGCGCGTGCCGAGCGCCTGCGCAGAGAGGCTTCCGAAATGGGCAAACGCCTGGAGAAGGCCTTCTGGATGCCGGGCGCCAGCTACTATGCCATGGCGCTCGACGAAAAGAAGCGCCCGCTGGAGGTCATCTCCTCCAATGCCGGGCATTTGCTATTCACCCGGGTCTTGACCCGCGACCGGGCCCGCGCCGTGGTCAATCGGCTGATGCACGAAGATATGTTCACCGGCTGGGGCTGGCGCACTCTGTCCAGCGCCGAGCGCGTATTCAACCCCCTCAGCTATCACCGAGGGTCGGTGTGGCCGCACGACAATTCCCTGATTGCCCACGGGATGGCGCTCAACGAGTTTCGCCGCCCGGTTCTGCGCCTGATGTCCGCGCTGTTTCAGGCTGCGCTCAATTTCCGGGACTACCGCCTGCCCGAGCTGTTCTGCGGGGTACAACGGCGGGAAAACGATGAGCCCGTGCACTACCCGGTGTCGTGTTCACCCCAAGCCTGGGCTTCGGGCGCACTGCTGCTGGTGCTCTCCTCTCTGCTAGGCCTCCGCCCCAGTGCGCAGCGCAAAGAGCTGATCATCGTGAATCCGGAACTGCCCGACTGGCTGGACCATCTGCACGTTCGCAATCTGCGCGTGGGCAAGAGCCGAGTGGGCTTGGACTTCAGCCGCCGCCGCGACCGCACCTTCTGTAACGTGGTGGATATCCAGGGCGACAAGCTGCTGGTAAATGTGGCGTTCAAGAAATAGCAATTAGCAGTTAGCCCTTAGCATTTAGCCAACCACGGTTCCTGCGGGTTAGGAACTCCGAATCAACGTTGACTGGCTAAATGCTAATTGCTAAGTGCTAATTGCTTCCTTTAGTCTAGGCAATTCAACCTCACTCTGGAGGCTACATGGCCGACGTCAAGATTACAGTGCGCAGGAACGGACCTTTTCGCGTGGAGGCAGCCCCAGGAAGCATTGAAATCGTGGACGCCGACGGCAACCCCTACGACCTTTCCGCGAAGATCAAGGACGGCAAGTTAGCCTTCTCCCTCTGCCGCTGCGGTGGCTCCGTGAACAAACCGTTCTGCGACGGCACCCACTCCAAAATCGGCTTCCAGGCTGCCGAAGCCGCCGTCAAAGCTTCCGACCAGGGCGGACTGCCCCCGGAGGCCGACACGTCACGTCTGAAGGTGTAGCGAAGAGATACAGGGGTGGCTAGAGCCATGTGGGGTGAGGCGATGGCTCCCGTCAGCCGCAAAGCGCGGCTTCAGGACTTAGTTCCGCCATCGCCTCCGGCTACACTCACCTTTTCCTCCAACCCCAGCCGCGAGCGGATATCCTCGGCCAGGTCGCAGGCCGAGCGGATTTTGGCCTGCGCCGCCGCCGGTAGTTGGGGTACCGCCAGGGCCAACTCGCAGGACAGCAGCAGGGCGGTCAGGCTGTCCTTCAATTCGTTGCGCAGCGTCAATTCCGCTTGCTGCAGCGCGGCTTGGCGTTCTTTCTGACTCCGGCGCAGCGCCTGTTTGAGCGCCCGTGCCACCCGCTCGCTGCCGCTGATGGCCAAGTTCACATACACGGGCACGGCCGAGCCGGCATGCTGCAGCAGTACCTCCGTGCCATCCGGATCGCATTCTGTCAGATATTGGTCAATCACCAGCGCGGAGAATTCCCCACCGCGTAGCAATTTGTTCGCCCGGCGCACGCTTTCTACGCATTCCGTACCTTCGCCCGTAGCCTCATGAATTACCGCGGCACATTCCTGCGCCCGCGGCGACGGAGTTATCAGCAGTATCATGCCCTGTCCCTTGCACGTCCCTGGCCAACTTTTGCGGCTTGCAAAGACTGGAGTTAGCCAAACAACCTTCCGCCATGCTTCCCAATCCGGAACGCTGCCGCCGAACTCCAGCTCATTCTTGGGAAGCGTACTCCTTGAGCTTGCGGTACAGCGTGGTCTTGCCTATGCCCAATAGTTTGGCCGCCAGCAGCTTGTCCCCATTTAGCTGCTCGATGGTGCTCAAAATCGTCCTTTTCTCCACTTCCAGCATGGGAACGATTTTGTCTCGGATCTCGCTGGCCGAAGACGGCTGCTGTGCGCTGCGGATGGGGCTGGGCAGATCGAACACATAGAGAACCGGCCCGGAACTTAAGGCGCAGGCCCGCTCCAGACAGTTCTCCAGTTCACGCACGTTACCCGGCCAATCATAGGCCAGCATCAGCTTCAGAGCGTCATCGCTCAATATCCGGGTCATGCCGCCGTCGCGCGAGAGCCGCTCCAGAAAATAATTGGCCAGCAGAGGAATATCCTGCCGCCGTTCGCGCAGGGGCGGAATGCGCAAGGTCAGCACATTGAGACGGAAATAGAGGTCGCGGCGAAAGCTTCCCTGGGCCACCGCGTGCTCCAGGTCGCGGTTGGTGGCTGCCAGAATACGCACGTTGATGGACGTACTCCGGGTGCTGCCGACGGCGCGAATTTCCTTTTCCTGGATGGCGCGCAGCAGTTTGGCCTGCAAATCCACCGGCAGCTCCGCAATCTCATCCAGAAAAACTGTTCCACCGTCGGCGATCGCCAGCAGGCCTTCCTTGGAATGCTGTGCCCCGGTGAATGCTCCCTTCACGTAGCCGAACAACTCACTCTCGATCAGGGTCGGCACCAGCGATCCGCAATCCACGGGAATGAAGGGCCGGTCGCGCAAGGGGCCGGAAAAATGAATGGTGCGAGCCACCAGCTCCTTGCCCGTGCCGCTCTCTCCCAGAATCAGCACCGGGTGGCTGCTGTGCGCCGCCTTCGAAATAATGCGATAGATTTTCTCCATCTCCGGCGCACGGCCCACGATGTTGCCGAAGCCCTGCTTGGACTTGATCTTCTCCCGCAACATGCGGTTCTCACTCTTCAGCTTCAAATGAGTGCTCACCCGCTCCAACAACAAGCGCAATTCGTCCAGGCTGAAAGGTTTGGTTACGTAATCGTAGGCGCCGTCCTTCATGGCTTGCACTGCCGACTGCACCGTGCCATAGCCGGTCACCACCACCACCACGGCGTCCGGGCGCTGGGCTTTGATGTGGTGCAGTGCTTCCAGTCCTCCTGCTCCCGGCAATTTCAGATCGAGCAGCACCACGTCCATCGGTTGCGCCTCCATGGCTCGGTAGGCGTGCTCGGCGGAATCAGCCACGAAGGTGTTAAATCCCAGGATCTGGCCCACCTCCCGGCAGGCCTCACGAATGGAGCGCTCGTCGTCCACAATCAGCAGGTTGAGGAAATTGGCCTTTTCGATCTGCGCCGGCGCCGGCGCTGCTGCTTCCGCTGTCAGCATGGCTTCCTCCTTGGGCTAGGTTTCCCGCTTCCTATCCTCGGGCTCGTCACCCCACATGCCGGAGCATCCAGCGTCTCGCGTACCTTGCGTGCCAGAGCCCCCCCGGTAAATGGCTTGCGAAATATCCGGCTGTCCGGCACCTCTCCGTTTCGCCCGTACCCGGAAATGAACAATACCTTGGCCTGGGGATGCAGGGGAGCAACTTGCCGGGCCACTTCTGGCCCGCTCTTCCCCGGCATTACCATATCCGCCAGCAGCAGATGAATGGGGCCGCGATGTTCCCGGGCTACCCGCAGGGCTTCGCGTCCATTGGCCGCGACCAGGAGCTGGTAGCCGCACTGCGCGAGCACCTGCTCGATGGAGGCGCGCACCCGCTCGTCATCTTCCACCAGCAGCACCGTCTCCCGGCCTTCCAGGGAAGCCTGGTTGTGCGCTTCCGCTCCGCGCCACTCCAGCTCCGCCCGCACCCGCGGCAACAGCACCTGCATGCGTGTGCCCCGGCCAGGCGCGCTTTCCACTACCACGTTTCCGCGTGCCTGTGTCACGATGGCCTTCACCGTAGCCAGGCCCAGGCCCGTGCCTTGGCCGGCCTGCTTGGTGGTGAAGAACGGTTCAAAGAGGTGAGCGCGGGTGCCTTCGTCCATCCCGCAGCCGTTATCAGCCACTTCCAAGACAACGTATTCTCCGGGCGGCACGCTGGCGGCCGCCGCAGCGCGCCCGCGCAGTTCGCGATTGCTGATGGCAATGCTGATGCGCCCACCCTCCCTCACCGCGTCGCGGGCATTCAGCACCAGGTTCAGGATCACCTGCTGCATCTCTGCCGGATCCGCCTTGACGCAACCCAGTCCAGGTGGGCTGCTGATGAGCAGCTCAATTCTCTCTTCCACCAGCTTGTCCAGCAGGTCGCGCATGTTCTCCACTACCGTCTGCAGTGAAAGGACCTTGCTGTCGCTCACATGCTGGCGAGCCACGAAGAGCAGCTTGCGGATCAGAGCGCAGCCGTGCTCGCTGGCCAGCTGGATTTCCCGCGCCCGCTGTCCCGCGGGCTGCGACCTGAGTTCCACTGCCAGCAGGTCGGAAAGAATGCCGATGCCGGTCAGCAGGTTGGCAAAGTCGTGCGCCAGCCCGGCCACCAGCCGCCCCACCGCCTCCATTTTCTGGGACTCACGCAGCGCCTCCTCCGCCCGCTTGCGCTCGGTGATGTCCTCCACCATCTTGATAGCGAACTGGGGCTCGCCATCGGGGCCCCGCACCAGCGAAACGTTCAGCCGCGTCCACACGACTTCCCCGTTCTTACGCAGGTACCGTTTTTCCAGCTGATAGCGGTCACGCTTTCCCGCCGCCATTTCGGCGAACAGACGCGCATTCTCCTCCACATCATCCGGATGGGTGATGCGGGCGAAGGGCATGCCCTGCAGTTCATTGTGGGTGTAGCCCAGCATTTGCTCCAGGGCACGGTTGCTCTCGGCGATCCTGCCGTCCAGGGTGAAGTGGCCGATGCCGATGGCCGCCGAGTCGAAAATGGCGCGGAAGCGGGCTTCCCCCTCGCGCGAGACCCGCCGCCGCTCCGCCTGGCTGATGTCGCGGGTGGTGATCACCAGCAAACGCCTCTGGTCCAGCCAGAACTCCCGGCAGGAGCTCTCCATCTGCAGGTAAGAATTGTCTTTGCGCCGGCCGCGAAACTGGCAGGCGGGAAAGCCGCAGTTGAGAACCGCTCTTCCGGCTTCGTTACCGGTACAAGGGTGCTGTCCGGGCAGCAGCTCGAAAAGAGAACGCCCCACCAGTTCACAACTATCGGCATAGCCGAAAAGGCGGGCGTGCGCCGAATTGCACCACAAAATTTTGCCTGCCTCTACCACCATTACCGCCTCCGGGCAAGCAGCCAAGGCGGCAGCCATCAGCCCGGCTGCGGCGGTCTCAGGAAAGGATTGGGGAGCGGGTTGAGCCGCTGTGCTCATGCAGACACCCGGATGCATTCCGCATTCCGTTTTGAAACATTTCCGGAAGTGCTTGCAAGGGCAGCGCTCAAGCGGCGGGGAATGGATACTGCTAAGGGACCAAGCCAGAGAACGTTCCCAAAATGGAAATCCGGCGCATCAGCCTTCCTCGCCAACCCAGGGTTTCCAAGCGTTGCTTATTCAGCATGATGCCAGCATGGGAGCATATGAAACTCGGCTGGCTCCCGGGAAGAATAAATGCACATCTCTCTCCCAAAACTGGAAGATGTTAAAAACGTTAGATTTGACCCGTACCGCAAGCACGCCCTAGCACTACCTTTTTGTCATGTTTCCCATTTCGGGTAAGTGACTCCTCTCACGTGTTTATGTGACGCTGCCCGGCGTTGCTCTCCCCAGGCCAGAAAGAGCGTTTTCAACTCAGGGAGCAACCGGGAAAGAACGATCCCCCAGTTTCCTTAGCGTTTTCCGCGTTAAATCACGAAAAAGGACGCGGCTGACAGCCGCGCCCTTAGCAACCACCGCAATGTGTGTAGTCTTAGCCCCTGTTGACCCTGAACGATTGGCTCAAGCGGAAGGTCAGACGCTGCTCGGCTCCGAAGCCCACATCCTGCTTACCGGTGGCATAAGCTGCGCCCGTCCCTGCGCCCGCACCAACGGCGCCGCCGATCAAGGCTCCCTTGCCCCCACCCGCCAGCGCGCCAATCAACGCACCCGCGCCAGCGCCTCCCCCGATCATCTCCAGGTTGCGCTTTTTATGCGATTTCCCGGCCAAAGAAATGCTTGAGGTGTCCACCGGCACATCCTTCCCGTGCATGGTTACAGAGGCCAAGGTGATGCGTAGATACGCCGGCTTGTGCAGGCGCCCGCCCTTGTTAGCGGCCACTACCCGTCCGACCACGTTGGCGCCGCGGGGAATCACGGTTTCGCCCTTCACTACCACGGGCTCATCCAGCACAGCGTCAAAAGTTTCCCCGGATTGCGCGCTGGCGCTGCTCACTGCGGATTGCAGGCGCACCGTAAGCGGTGTCCCGGCAGGTATGACCAATCTCGCAGGCTCCGTGTAGCGACTGGGCATGACGCTGCCGCTGCCGCTGTCATTCCCGCCGGGGACGTTAGCGCTGCTATTGTCGGTGCCATTGTCGCCGTTATCGGCATTGGCCGACGGCATCTTGCTGCAACCCACCGCCAGCATCATTGCCAGCAATACCGGAATGGTCCTCGCCACTAACTTCTTCATTTTCTTAGATCCTCCCTGGAAAACACCCTCTTGCCCAATTTTGGGGCACTTCAGTTGCCATGATATGGCGCTTCAAAATCAGCTACTTACAATCTGCGCAGTCAACCCGGTTATGTACTTTTTTCCGAGACTCGCAGTGGCCTGGGGGATGAGGGTTACAGCCTGACAGGCGGGGGATTGATCGGCAAGTTACTTTGGAGAAAGACACTTAAGGCCGGTCGGGCTCGTTCTCCCGGCCGGCCTCTTACGTGGGTTGCGAGGATGGATGGCGCTATTGGCCCATTACGCGCAATACCAACAGGGTTCCGCCATCCAGTTGGACGTTGCCGTGGGCGGAAGAGATCACCGAACCTTCGGTGGGGGAGGGTTGCGGGCTCAGGGTCAGATTGGGAATCCCGATCACGCCGTGAGAGTTGGCGTTGAGAGCTGGCCCAGTTGGTCCTTGCTGTCCCGCTGGGCCGCCCATGTCCCCGCCTTCCGGGCCGCCAGTTCGACCGGACGGCGGCGCTCCCATCGTTCCTCCTCCAGATCCCATGCCGGGCCGGCCACCGCCCATAGGCGCACCCCCTCCTCCTCCCGGGCCACCTGCGGGCCCCGGCGCCTGCTCGTCCATCATGGGCGAGGACGGAGGCTTGGCCAGCGCCTGGATAGCCGCGTGCATCCCAATCTCCTGGCTTTGCTTGCCGTGTTTTGTTTCTACCTTGTCGAAAATAATGCCCAGAGTGGACTGCGGCTCCTGTTTTGTAGCGGCCTTCACTTGCGTGATGTGTCCAACCAGCTTTGCACCCCGTGGGATCACCAGATTGCCGTTGGTGTCGCGGAGATCAGCCATGGATTTGGCCGATATTTCCTGGCCGACTTTGGCCTTCTTGGCGTCAACCCCTTTGCTCAGCTCCGCGCCGATGACCGTACCGGGGGCTAGCGCGGGAGCTGCCTGCGCCCGGACCTGCGCCGCCGCCCAGATTAGCGACACCACCAGCAGGGCATACATCAAGCTTCTCTGCATAAGCACCCTCCTCAAGGCTTTCATCCTGAGATGCCCCCCTGTTCCCAGCAGTTTACTCTCCGCCCCGGTCCAGGTTTTCAGCCGGGCACAGCCTTCCCGGGAGAGCCTTCTTGCAGGTCCGGTGCAAAACCCTGAATAATGGAAGGATACCTATGACACCGGAAAAAGTTCTTATCGTCGAGGATGAAGAAAACGAACGCGTAGGCTTGGCCGAACTGATCTCCGGCTGGGGCTATCGCACCGAAACCGCGAGTGACGGTCTCGAAGCTCTGGAGAAGGTGGAGATCTCTCCTCCCGGCATCGTGGTTACCGACCAAAAAATGCCGCGCATGGACGGCATGGAACTGCTTACCAGGCTGGCGCAGCGCCCGGAAGCTATTGTGGTTATTGTGGTGACGGCACAGGGCAGCATCGAAAGTGCCGTGCAGGCCACCAAGATTGGCGCCTTCAATTACATCCAGAAGCCAATTGACTTCAACCGCCTGCGCAGCCTGCTGCGGAACGCTGCCGAGTTGCGCGGCACGCGGGTGGAACTGGAAGTCACCCGGCGGCAGCTGCGCAATAAAGGCGCGCTGGGAGCGCTGGTGGGCAGCTCAAAAAAAATGCAGGAGGTGTTTCATCTGGTGGAAATGGTGGCCCCCAGCACCGCCTCCGTGCTCATTACCGGAGAAAGCGGAACGGGCAAGGAACTGGTGGCGCGCACCATTCATGACCTCAGCGCCCGCAAGGGCAAGGCCTTCATTGCCATCAACTGCGCCGCCATTCCTGAGACTTTGATCGAAAGCGAAATCTTCGGCCACGAGAAAGGCGCTTTCACCGGCGCGCTGGAGCGGCGCGTGGGCTGCTTCGAGCTGGCCGAGGGCGGCACCCTGCTGCTGGACGAAATCGGGGAGATGCCGGTGGCCACCCAGGCCAAACTGCTGCGCGTGCTGGAAGACCGCAAGTTCCGCCGCCTGGGCAGCAAGATTGAAACCACCGTGGATGTGCGCGTGCTCGCCGCCACTAACAAGGTGCCGGAGGAGGCGGTGGCCAGCGGGCAGTTGCGCAACGATCTTTATTACCGGCTGAACGTCTTCAACATTCACATGCCGCCGCTGCGCGAGCACAAGGACGATCTTCCCGATCTGGTGCAGTCGTTGATCGGCGACATGAACTCCAAGCACAACCGCAACGTGCAGATGCTCAGCGACGCGGTTATGAACCTGTTCCAGGGCTACTCCTGGCCGGGCAATGTGCGCGAATTACGCAACACCCTGGAGCGCGCGGTCATTCTCTGCGAAGGTTCGGTAATCGAGACCAAGCACCTGCCTCCAGGCTTTGGACATGCCCCGGCGCGCGCTGCCGCGATGGACCCCAACGCTCTGCACCTGGGGGTGGGAATCACAGTGGAGGAAGCCGAGCGACAGCTCATCATGAAAACGCTGGAATCCACCAATAACAACAAGACCCGGGCGGCTGAAATCCTCGGCATCAGCCTGAAAACCCTGCATAATAAGCTCAAAGAATATGGGGCGGCGGCCCCAGCGGGTTCGGCCGCCGAGAGCAATGTTTAATGGGGTAGCGCCGGCCTCTCGCCCGCGTCCAAGGCCACCTAGATAACGGCTTCATGCGCCTGAAGACCAAACTCGTGCTGGCCATCACCGGCATGATCGTAGCCCTGGTGGGGCTGTTCTCCTACATCTATGTCTCCCAGCTCCTGCACCAGCGCATCATCGCCGCCTACGACACGGCCGCCCTGCTCAGCCGCGAACTGCAGGACGCGGCCACCGACGCCCAGCCCGATTTCAGTGATACGCGCGTGGATACCAGCAACCCCGACGCAGTGCGCGCCGCGCTCATTGAGACTCTGCAGACCGATCCCAATCTCAACACCTTCCTGGATTCCATTGTCGCCAACTCAGCGATTATTTATGACGCGGCCATCGCCGGCGAGGACGGCAAGGCCATCCTCGATACTGATCCCAACCTGATCGGGCAGCACCTGGGTGACCGCCCCGACCTGGCGCAGGTACGCGACGCCAGCTTTCGCCAGCAGCTTCGCCTGGTCTTCAGCGCCCCCCAGGTTTACGACGTACGCATGCCCCTGCAGCTGAATGGCGCCTCCTTCGGCAGCACGCGGGTGGGCGTCTCTACCGTGTTTCTGAAAAACGAAATTCAGCCCCACCTGCACCGCGCCATCGTGATCTCAGTGAGCGCCATTTTGATTTCCCTGATCCTGGCCGCCGGGCTCTCCAACCTGGCCCTTTCGCCGCTGATGCGCATCAGCCAGCGCCTGGACAGCGTGACCGCCGGGGAAACGGAAGCGCTGCATGAGGACGAAGGGCGGCAGGACGAATATGGCCTGGTCACCCTGAAGATCGCGCACCTGGGCCGGCAGATGCGCGACGTCAAGGAAGTCTTCTCCGCCCTCAAAGACAACCTGGACCAGATCATGGGCGCCTTGCAGGACGGCCTCATGCTGTTCACGCGCGACTCGCGGGCGGTGCTGGTCAGCGCCTCCGCCGAACGTTTTGTGGGCCGGCCGCGCGGCGAGATCCTGGGCCGCAACGTCAACCAGGTGTTCGCCGAGTCCACCCGCCTGGGCCACGTGGTGCTGGAGTCGTTCCGCTTGCGCCGCTCGCTGAACCAGGGCGAGGTGGAGGGCGAAAACGGCCGTCGCATCCAGGTTTCGGTGGACTTCATCCAGGAAGGCGGGGAGCAGATTGGCGCCCTGCTGGTCATGCGCGACGCCGAATCGGTGCGCCGCATCGAAGACGAAATCGAGCTCTCCCGCCGTCTTTCCGCCATCGGCCGCCTCACCTCCGGCGTGGCCCACGAGGTCAAGAATCCCATCAACGCCATCGTGGTGCACCTGGAGGTGCTGCGCCAGAAGCTGCAGCAGATTGATCCCGATACCCAGCGCCACATGGACGTGATCGGCAGCGAAATCCAGCGCCTCGACCGCGTGGTGCAGACGCTGGTGGACTTCACCCGGCCGGTGGAGTTGCGCCTGGGCGAAATAGATTTGCGCAAGCTGCTGGAAGACGTTACCGTGCTGGCCGCTCCCGAAGCCGAGCGCCACGGCGTGATCATCATTCGCGACCTGCCGCCGGAAGAGCTGCCCGTGAGCGTGGATTCCGACCTGGTCAAGCAGGCGCTGCTCAATGTGGTCAACAACGGAGTGCAGGCCATGCCCGAAGGCGGCA
>JBLMXE010000219.1:0-8073 GCA_050257615.1 Chlamydiota bacterium
ATGTTTGAGCAGTTCCCCGACCTGGGCGACCACTGGGCGGAAACCATCCGCACGGTGGCTGACACGCGCGAAACCTACATAGACCGCGGCTCTCCCGGCCTGCCTCACCTGCCCCGCAAGAGCGCGCGCTGGACCTGGAACATCCTGGTCTTCCCTATCCGCCTGCACGACGACCGCAACGGCGCGCTGCTGGGCGCCAGGCTGATTGAGAAGAAGTAGCGTCAGCCGTCAGCACTCGGCAGTCAGCATTCAGTCCCGAACCGATGCCACACTTTGGAGCTAGATTTTAGCGACGATGGCTGCGTTCCACCCCATGCGCTCCCGCAGGCTGGTGATGTGGGCCATATGATGGCGGCCGTGCCAGGCGTAGAGTGCTAGATTGGTATCCAGACGCACAACGCCTAGCTCCGGATGGCGGAAGCTGCGCTGCCAATCGCCATCCCCAATGCTCCTGAGCAGAATCACCCAGCGCTGGTGCAGGGTTTCAAGCAGAGTGAGCGATGTCTCGATGGGGGTTTGAAGACTGTCGCCCAGTTCGGCCCATAGCTGTTGCTCGTAGGGCTTGATGGTGGGCTCGGCCTCCGTGAGCGCCAGCTTGAAGCGAATGTAGGCATTCATGTGGCTGTCGGGCACGTGGTGCACCACCTGGCGCACCGTCCAGCCCTGGGGACGGTAGGGCGTGTCGAGCTGCTGGGCCGAAAGCCCGTCCACCGCCGCCCGCAGGCGCGCAGGGAGTTCGGCAATTTGCGCCATCAGTTCGGCACGGCGCTGCGGAGACAGGCTGCTCTCCGGGGTAAACTTCCCGATGGGATAGCTCAGGTCAGGCATGGGAGTAGTGTAGTACGAGATAGCTGGATAGTTGGTCCCCGGTGGTCGGCGCAAACCGGTGGTTTTGCTGACTCCTGACTACTGAGTCCTGACTTCTTTCCCGACATGTACATAATTGCGTGGGAATTCGTAGTCCGAGCCGAGTGCGTGGCCCACTTCGAGGCTGCCTATGGTCCCCAAGGCGACTGGGCCCGGCTCTTTGCCCGCGCTGAGGACTACCGCGATACCCGCCTGTTGCATGATGCATCCGATCCGCTGCGCTACGTCACTCTGGATTATTGGCTATCGCAGGAAGCCCACGTCCAGTTTCGGAAGGCTCACCAGCAGGAGTATCGGAATTTGGACCAGCGCTGTGAACGCCTGACGGTGAAGGAAACCAAGCTGGGAGAGTTCTATACTGACTGAGCATGCGTAAGGAACAGGCAGCCTCCCGGATGTGTGGGCACAGGCGCTCTAAGCACGCGTAGGGACAGGCGCCCTCGCCTGTCCAGGCCCGCGGAGCGGGCCTCCTCACGGCACTAGTACAAACATGTGATTGGCAACAATGCTCGGGTTGCGATACCTTCTCCCGACTTAATTCAATGAGGATGGACAACTGATGACCTGGATTCGCACCGTTTCCCCGGAAGAAGATAAATGCGTGCGCGAGGCCGTGGAGAGCCAGCGCGCCCTCTACCCCAAGGAGTACGCCACGCCGGTGCACCCCAGCCAGGATGGCGCCGCGCCCATTGTGGCTTCCCACAGCCTGATTCCGCAGGCGCTCTATCACGCGTTCTCTACCTTCGGGACGCTGATGTCGCCGGAGCTTCCCCTCACCCGACGCCAGCACGAAATGATCACCACCGTGGTTTCGGTCACCAACCGGTGCGTGTATTGAATGGACTCCCACGCAGAGTTTCTGCGTAGAGTCACGTTGGACGCCGATTTCGTCAAAGCTCTGGAAGAGGACTACACCCGCGCTCCCATCACGCCCCAGGAACGCGTGATGCTGGACTACGTGGTAAAGCTGACCAAGGATGCCACCCAAGTGCGGCGCGCCGACCACGAGCGCCTGCGGCAAGCCGGCTTCGACGACAAGGGGATTCTGCAGATCACCCTGATTGCCTCATGGTTCAACTACATCAACCGGGTGGCGGACTCGCTCGGAGTAGGACGCGAAGGATAGCGGCAGTGTTGCCGCTGAGAAACAAGACACATCTCCAGCAAAACTTTGTGGCATCGAAATAGGGGTGACGCGACCGACCTTTCTGATGGCCGAACCGGAGCCCGACCAGGCGCTGTCGGCGCGCAAGTTGGTGCTGGAGACGGCCAAGTTCAACGTCATTACAGCGCATTCCGCGCGCGAAGCCATGGAACTATCCCGGAAATTTTCCAATATCAACGCCCTCATCGTGCATGGCGGCATCGGGGGAGAATGCGCCAAGATAGTGGCACAGTTCAAACAGGCAAATCCACAAGCGCCGGCCATCCTGCTCGCCCCCTCCCCGTCCGTATCCTGTGACGGAGTGGACCACCACGTCTCCAGCCACAGCCCTGAGGAACTGCTGGGCCTGCTGCGCGAACTGTTCGGAGACCCGCGGCGCATAGACGGGCAGTAGACTGCCCGGCGCAGGCAGGCGCCCCTGCTCCCCATCTGAACCCACCCCAGACGACACCAGTGGATTCTGGACAAGTCCCGCCTTGGACTGATACAAAATTCATGGCGATGGAGTTCGCCATCAACCGCCCGGCCCATCCGCCCGGCTGATAACTCCTACCAGATCGCGTGAGGAGAACTCCATCGTGCAAGTCTTTCTCTGGATATCCCTGGGCGCCATAGCCGGCGCCAACCTTCGCTATCTGCTCAGCACTCTGCTGGCTCGCGTAACCGCGGAATTCCCCCTGGGCACGCTGGCCATCAACGTGACCGGCAGCTTCGTACTGGGCTTTTTCATGGCCTGGACCACGGAGCGCGTTCTGGCCGATCCCCGCTGGCGCCTGCTCATCGCCGTGGGCTTCTGCGGCGGCTATACCACGTTTTCCAGCTACGCCTTTGAAACCATGGCCTACTTCGAGCAGGGCCAGTGGGCGCTACTCTGGGCCAATATTCTGGGCAACAACCTGCTGTCGCTGGCGGCGGCGCTGGGCGGAATCGCCCTGGCTCGGGTGCTGTAAAATGCAGACGCGCATGGCCGTACAAGTCACCATCTATCTGAATGAAGCCGACCAGTGGCATCACCGGCCGCTGCACGTGGAAATCCTCAACTACCTGCGCCAGGAAAACGTGGCCGGTGCCACCGCGCTGCACGCCGTCGCCGGCTTCACCGGGCGGCAGAAGCTGCAAACCACCCACCTGGTGGACGCGGGCGGCAAGCTCCCAGTGGTGATTACCTTCATTGATACCGACGAGCATGTGAGCCGCGTCCTGCCCAGGCTGCGCGAGATGGCGGCGCACCGCCTCATGGTGCGCGAGAACGTGGTGATTGAGCAGGGCAGCCTGGATTAACCATGAGCCGCCCCGCCCTCGACATCCTGGCCATTGCCGCGCACCGCGACGACGTCGAGCAGACCTGTGGCGGCACCTTGCTCAAGATGGCCCAGCGCGGGCAGCGCACCGGCATTCTCGACCTCACCCAGGGCGAAATGGGCACCCGCGGCAGCGCGGAAGAACGCGCCGCCGAAGCCGCCGAAGCCGCGCGCATCCTGCACGTCTCCTTCCGCCAGGCCCTCGATATTCCCGACGGCCGCGTGGAAAACACTTGGCTGAACCGGCTCAAGGTGGCGCGCGTTCTCCGCGAGCAGCGCCCCCGCGTGGTCATTCTTCCCTACTGGCAGGGGCGGCACCCCGATCATTACACCGCGTCAGTGCTGGGGTACGAGGCGTGTTTCCTGGCAGGGTTGTCGAAGCTGGGAAAAGCAGGAGTCAGGGGTCAGGAGTCGGGAGTCAGTGTGGAAGCCCACGGCTTTAGCCGTAGGACCTCGGACGCGGAAGAACAAGCGGCTCTAGCCGCGGTGGGAAGCCTCCCTCCTCACCGCCCGTTCAAGATTGTCTACGCCACCCTCTATTACGATGTTCGCCCCACCTTCGTGGTGGACATCACTGAGCAATTCGAAGCGCGCCTGCAATCCATCTTCGCCTACAAATCCCAATTCAGTGACCAGGCCGCCGGCGCCGCCGACTTCCCTGCACACGCCCAAATCCGCGAGCGCGTGGCCACGATGGCCGCCTTCTACGGCCTGCTCGCCGGCGTGAAATACGCCGAGCCTTTCTTACAGAAGGAAGTAGGGCTGGTGGACGACCTCCTCGCCATTCCCGTGAAATCTATTTAAGCGAGTGCCCCACATTTGGCCGCACCGCACGCAGCTTATCTTCTTGCCAACTTGTAGCGTCCAAATGTGGGGATGTGCCAGCGGTTATGTTCGTCCGCGTCGTGTACATAATCCCTGACAAAGACTTTGCTTCTCTACGATCTCCGCCCCATTGCCCTGCGGACTCTGCGTTAAAGCACTTCGCTACTGCTTCCAGGCCACCGCCACGCCATCACGCAGGGGAAGAATGGTGGTCATGAAATCGGGCGAAGCATAGAGCATGCGGTTGAATTCCAGAATCGCCTTGGTGTCGGCATCGGCCTTATCCGCGGGCTGGGCGACCTTCCCGCTCCACAGCACATTGTCGGCCACGAACAGCCCGCCCTTGCGCACGCGCTTGGCGGCCACGCGGAAGGCGCGCGGGTAATCCTCTTTGTCCACGTCATTGAAGATTACGTCGAAGGGCTCTTTCTGCTCGGAGAGAAGTTCCAGCGCGTCGCCCACGTGAATGGTCACCCGGTCGAGCACTCCGGCGCGCTCCAGGTTGCGGCGCGCTTCGTCGGCATTCTTCCGGCTGCCGTCGGTGTAAATGACGCGCCCGCCTTCGCCCACCGCGCGCGCCCACCAGATAGTGGAATAGCCGATGGCCGAGCCCATCTCAAACACGGTGCGCGCCTTCACCATGCCCGCCAGTTGGTACAGCAGGCGCCCTACCGCTGGACCAACAATGGGGATATTGCGCGCCTGCGCCTCGGCCTCCATGTCGCGCAGGGTCGCGTCCCGCTCCGGCAGGATGGAATAGATGTAATCCTCCACGGCGCCATGGGTGATGCCTCCCATGCGCCAGTAAGCGCGAAGATCGGTCTGGTTTGGCACGCGGCTCCAATCGTCAATCGTAAGTCTTCAATCGTCAATCACAGGCTTTGCCCCGGTTTCATCTCCACCACTTCCACGTCCTTCACGAGTTGCTTGAACTGGGCCACGGTCCCGCTCAGAATCGGAAACGTCCCGAAGTGCATGGGCACCACCGCCTTGGGCTTAAGCAGCTTGCAGGCGTAAGCGGCCTCGCGCGGAGACATCACGTAATGGTCGCCAATGGGCAGCAGCGCGATGTCGGGGGAGTACAGCTCGCGAATGATCGCCATATCGCCGAACACGGCGGTGTCGCCGGCGTGGTAAATCTTCAGCCCGTTCTGGAATTCGATAACAAAACCGCAGGCCTCGCCGCCATAAATAATCTGGTCACCATCCAGGATGCCGCAGGAGTGGTCGGCATGAACCATAGTCACGCGAATGTCGCCCACCGTCTGGGTGCCCCCCTTGTTCATGGGTGAAGTGTTCTTGACTCCCTTCTTCTCCAGCCAGCCGCACAACTCATAAATGCCCACCACGGTGGGATTGTGCTGCTTGCCGATTTCCACCGCGTCGGCGATGTGATCGAAGTGGCCGTGGGTGCACAGCACGACGTCCACCCGCTTGAGCTTCTTTTCCGCTTCCGGGCACACTGGATTGCCCTTCACCCAGGGATCCACGATTACGGTTTTGCCGCCGGAAGTCTCGATGCGAAACGTCGCATGTCCCAGCCAGGTCAGTTTCACGCCCTTCAGATCCATGATTCCTCACTCTGCCTTCTTAGTTTGCGACTCATTCCAGCCGCGATAACCGCCGGCCAGTGAAATCACGTTCTTAAATCCCATTTTCTTGAGCATCCAGGCGGAAAGGGCGGAGCGGCTGCCGCCCCCGCAGTAGAGCACAATCTTCTCTTCCTTGTCAGTCGTGACCTGGTCTATGTTGTGCTCCAGCATGCCGCGGGAGATGTGCACTGCGCCAGGAATCATGCCCCTGGCGGCGTCCTCCTTTTCGCGCACATCAATGAGCACGAACTCTTGCGCCGCACTCTGCATGCGCCGCAAGTCGTCGGGGCCGATCTCCTGGATTTCGCTTTTGGCCTCATTTACCAGCTGTTTGAACTCCGGCATGGGCATGCGCGCTCTCCATCTAAAAATCGAAAGTTATCATTTTATCGTTTATGCTATGCCGGTGTCAGAACCACAGGTTTTAATCTCTCGCCAGCAGATTGCGCAGCGCGTCGCCGAAATGGCCGCGCAGATCACCCGCGACTTTGCCGGGCAGGCCGTTATCTTCGTCGGCGTGCTCAAGGGCGCGGCTATCTTCCTCAGCGACCTGGCACGCCAGGTGCCGCTCGACTCCACCTTCGACTTTATCGGCGTGTGCAGCTACGGACAGCAGGCAGCCGCCACCGCTCCCCCAGATGGCGGCTGGGATTCCACCGGTGAGGTCCGCCTCACCAAGGATGTAGAACATTCCATGGCCGGTAAGAACGTGCTCCTGGTGGAGGACATCCTGGACACCGGCCTGACCTTGACCTACATCAAGAAGCTGCTGCTCAATCGTCAGCCCAAGAGCCTGCGCGTGGTTGCGCTGCTGGATAAGCCCTCGCGCCGCAAAAAGCCTATGCAAGCCGATTACGTAGGTTTCACCATTCCCGACAAGTTCGTGGTCGGCTACGGCATGGATTACGCCGAGCGCTTTCGTAACCTGCCCGACATCTGCGTTCTGCCCGAAGCCGTGCTAAGCTCAGAAAAATAGCCGTTCAGCCGGCTCGGCCCTCTTTCATGCACCCATTTATCAAATGGACCCTGGTGGTCCTGACTCCATTCGCTCTTTGGATTCTGCTTTCGGCGGTGCGCTCCGGCCACCTGCGCCCCCTCTACGAACAGCATGTGCGGCAGACCCGCCGGGAGCGCATCTTCCTGGCCTCTCTGTCGTTCTTTTTCGGCTTTGCTGCGGTGCGCCTTCTCACCCACGCTATTCGTGACGGCTACTACCACAACCTGTCTGTGGACGGGCGCCACATCCATCACCTGGTGTGGGGAATCCTGCTGCTCCTGCTGGTGGGCTACAGCTGGCTATTGCAGGTTGGCACCGGCCAGGGCGGCTATACCTGGATTGGCAGGCTGACCGCCGTCCTCTATGGCTTGGGAGCTGCTCTCACTCTTGATGAATACGCCCTCTGGCTGAACCTGCGAGACGTCTATTGGGAGCGCGAAGGGCGAGCCAGCATTCACGCCGTCATTTTCTTCGGAGGCCTGCTTTCGGTAGGCATCTGGGGCGGCCCGTTCCTGCGCGCCCTCACCCGCGATGCGGTGCGCCTCCTGCGCGGCCGGGCTAGGGCGGCAGCGGCCTCCCGCTAGGGCATCGCATTAAGGGATTGCATCAGGTCGAGCCGTTGGACACAATAAGCGGGAGGCCAGCACGACCAACTCGCCTGAGAAAGGACGCATGTCCACGGCTGCATTGCTCGCGCCTGTTGTTCTGCTAGCGGTACTCTCTGTGGGAGCACAGCCTAGCAATCATTCGTTACTGCCCAAACAGGTGTTGAAGGCCAAGTACGTCTTCGTAACCACGTACTTCGGTGCGCCTTTCTCCCCGACAATCACCGCCGAGGACCGCCAGGCCATCGTTGACGTTAAACAGGCGCTGCGCAAATGGGGGCGCTACTCGGTGGCCACCACTGCCGGGGAAGCCGATATGACCATCGCAGTCCGCAGCGGCACGCACGTATATCCCAAACCGGGCATCACGCTCGGCAAAGGCCCCGACAGGAATACTCGAGGTTACGGCGCTGTCGCGCAGATTGGTCACGACCAGGATTTGCTAGCTGTATATGGACCAGCAGGATTCTTCGCCGCCCCCTTCTGGCTTGGGGCGCGCGCTTACGGCTTGGAATCGCCCGACCTGCCGCTGTTTCAGGAATTCAAGAAGGCGGTAGAATTCACCGCAAAGCACCCCTAGGCCAACTACTAACTACCAGCTACCAACTACCGTCTTAGTGCGGATTGCTGTCGTCTCCTACGCCGCCCTTGGGCAAAGGCGCCTGGCCCTGCTGGTCTTCTCCCGGACGGCGCAAGCTGGGCGCTCCCGCCGGCTGCTGCC
>JBLMXE010000220.1:0-6706 GCA_050257615.1 Chlamydiota bacterium
CGGCTGTCTTTGCCGCTGAGCGCACAAACCAGATCGAGCTTGCGCGTGGCGCTCCTCTCCCAGTCGCGCTGGCGCCTGGCCTCCAGCCTCGCGGCAAGGAGGTTGATCCCCTGCCCGTTTCCTCCTCTTCTGGTCCACAGCTGCGAAAGAACATCGTGCGCGATGCCCACCCGTAACACGGCAGGACCTGCCTCATCGGCGTACTGCCACATCGCCATGTGATCGAAAATGACAGCGTTGAAACGCTCATTCTGCAGAATGGAAGCCAGGGCGCGCCGAAATCGAGCCTGGTTCCTGACCGCCACCGCCAGGGGAAGCATCGGAGCCGATGCGATGCCGAGCAAGCGCGAAGCAGTGCTAACAGGAATGACGGTGTGAGCCTTGAATATCCTCAGCGCGTCAGGGCCCGCGCTGGCGTCCTCGCTGCCGGCGGCAAACGATATTAGCTGCAGAGTGTGGCGGCGGGCAAGCTGTTGGCAAAGGTGGTAGCTGATCTTTTGTCCCGCTTGCCGGGCGTATGGCGAAGGCAAATGGCCAGACGCAACTAGAATCTTCATCGCGCCATGCTCTTGGAGAGCATCTCGCCGGTCTCGGGCGTGGTTTCCCGCGCCGCAGGCTTTTGGGCTATGACCAGCACTCCGCCGCTGATCAGCCACGGGCTAATGCGATTGCCCATCCTCCGCACCACGCGCCCCAGCCAGTTCAGTTCTCCGGGATAGGCTCCGCGGAATGCTGGAAGATCCACGTAAAGACCCAGGCTGAGGTTTGGCTCCGCTACGTCATACTCATCTGTGGCTACTGCCGTTACCTGCAGGCCTGCCGCGGCCGTGGCGCAGGTGATGCCCTCCTGTGTAAAGCGGTATTCCACAAAGTGCAGCGGGCGGCGGCGCACCCACTTTTGCACCGCCATGTATGCCGAGCGCAGCGGATGTATGCACAGCCGCCGCAGCCAGTTGTAATAAGGCACCGTCAGAAACAGGAGCCCGCCGGGACGCAGAATGCGGCACATCTCGCTCAGGACCTGCCGCGGCCCGCCGGGGAAATGTTCCACCACCCCCAGCGATATACAAACGTCGGCAACACCATCGGGAAGAGGCATCTCCCGCACGTCGCCGGCGACCGCGGCGCTGCCGGGAACCTGCCGCTTGAGTGCCTGCAAAGCGGGAAAATAATTATCCACTCCGATCACACGATTGCGGGCATTCTCCTGCAGGTGGGCAACCCATGCGCCGTTTCCGCAACCGGCCTCCACGATTACCGGATTGCTCATCGAAGAGAGCGCGTCGGCAAGGTGCCGCCGCAGCTGGCGATGGCGGCACAGTTCGCGCTCGCGCGGCAGGCTGCGCTCTCTCCAGGCGCGTTGCCATTGTTCTCCCGCATCGCGCACATTGCTGATGGGATGAGCCTGGCTTGGCCAGCGCTGCAGGCGCCGCGCTAAGCTGCCCGTGTCCGCCAAGCCTCGCAGGATCTGGCGCACGCTCTTTCCATCACGCCGGGCGCCGGCCACCAGCATCCGCTTCAGGCAGCGGATCGCGAAACACGGCACAAAGCTCAGCCAATGCCGCCACCTTGCGTGTTTCCACATCACCGCCAGCTGATTGCGGGTATAAAAGTACATCTGCCGTGCCGCGCCTTCATTGTGCAGAATGTCGAAGGACTCGCGATGCCAGACGGCGGCTTGCGGTTCGTAGAACAGCCGGTATCCTGCGCGGCGGGCCCGCAGCGACCAGTCCAGGTCCTCCGCGGAGCGAAACAGCAACTCGTCAAAGCCGCCAATCTCCTTCCACGCTCGCCGCGAAACCAGCATGGCGCAGGCGCAAATGAAGTCCATGGATTTGGACGTATTCCACTCTGGCCGTTCGCGCTTGCGATAGCCAATGTGGCCGTTCCGCCCCGTCCAGAAATTGAAGGTCCCGCCCGCAAACCAGATGCGGTCGTGCGGCCTCCAGAAGTAGATCTTGGGTGAGACCGCGGCGGCGTCCGGTTCGTGCTGTGCCCGCGCCACTAAGCGTCCGATGCAATCAGCATCCAGAACCGTGTCGTTGTTGAGGATGAGCACATACTCGCACTTCCGCTCCAGCGCCCTGCTCACACCCTGGTTGTTGGCGGCGCAAAAACCCAGATTTTCAGAATTGCGGATCAGGATAACGTCCGGAAATTCAACCGCCACCATTTCGCAGGAGGCATCGCTTGAACCGTTATCTACCACCACGATGTCCCCGCTGGCGGAATGAGAGCGGGCGAGAGAGCGCAGGCAGTCCCGCAGGACTTCTCGTCCGTTCCAGTTCAGGACCACAACCCCAACCCGCGCCGGCCGAGATATAGCCTGCGTGTCACGCTCGGCGCGAGCAGAATTTACTGTATCCATCTGCTTCTCTGGCCGTCAGTGCCGTTGACGTAGCCTGGGTCCGCTGCATTCGTCAGCCATCCTCCAAATGCGTCTTGCCGCTGAAAATCCGCAGATCGTGCCCGGCGGACATTGGCTCCAGATCGCACGTCTCGTCCCTTCCTTTGGTGTGGCCCAGGCTCTGCAGGCGATCACCGGTTTGCTGGTGGCCCGCATTTTGTTTCCCCATGAGTACGGCCTGTGGAGCCTCTTCGCCGTGGTGCTCTTTTACAGTGCACAACTGCACCTCGGCAGCATCAACCTGATGCACAAGGAAGTTCCGTTCTTCCTGGCCGCTAAGGACGGCAGAGCCGCCGAGCGGGTTACAAATTTTGCTTTTTCCCTCTCCCTCACCAACTGCACTGTCGTTGCGGCCGCGATATGCGCCGTAGGGTGGCTTTGGCGGCCGGCTGGCGTCAGCTTCACGCAAGTCACGCTGTTGGCTCTGCTGGTGGTCTCCCAGGAACTATTTACCTTTGTGAATTACTGGCTGCGCGCACAAGGGCGTTTTTCCGCATTGGGCGACTACCTGAACCTATACGCATGTTCCACCCTGGCCTTGGTTGCGCCCCTGGGATGGTGGAAGCATCTCACCGGCGTGCTTCTTGCCTATGTTCTCGCGGGCAGCAGTGTCTCTTTTTATTTCATTTTTCGGCAGCGTATTCGCGTGGCCTATCGCCTGGCGGCACATGATGGGAGTCTGCCTAGGGCGTTCCAATTGCTGCTGTGGACCATGATGTTTGTCTTCCTGACGACTGTGGACCGGGTTTTCATCGGCGGGCGCCTGGGGGTGATGGCTCTCGGCTTTTTTGGCATAGCCCTGCTGGTTTCCAATGTGGTCTACAACACCTCCGACGTCGTCTTACAGGTGCTTTTTCCCACCGCCAATTCGCTGGCCGGAAGCGGCCAGTCGTCGCCAGAGATCACACGTCTGCTGCTGAATTCAGCGCGAACACTTTCTTATATTCTCGCGGCAATTCTCGGACTGGGGTTTCTCCTGCTCCCCGCGCTCGTGCCTGTCATTCTGCCGCGCTATAGCCCGGGAATTCCTGCCGCGCGCATTGTCTGCCTTGGGCTGGCGCCGCTGGTCCTCGCACAATTGATTAGTGTCGGCCTGGTGGTCATGGGCCGAGTGATGCAATGCCTGCTGCTGCAGGCCGCCGTGCTCATGTTCAAGCTGATATTGCTGCTGGCCTTATCCCATCCTCAGCTCACGGACGTGGCTGCCGTTTCCAGCCTGGCCAATGTCCTCTACTTGCTGGCCGTGCTGACCGCCACGGCTCCCCTCTCTGCATGGGACAGGCTGAAGCGACTCGTCAGCCTCGCCGCGCCCTGGTTGCTTGTGGCCGTCATTCTGCTGATTGTCAGCCTGCCCACGAGTCTTTCCGCTTCTTACGGTCTAGGCGTGCTGTTGCCCTCGTCCTTATACCTGGTGTTTGCCCCGCCCTTGCTTTGGACGGTGTACCGCCGCACCCGTGGAGCCTTGCATGTCTGAATGCAGGCAAAACCTATGGTGGGACGAGCTTCGCAGTGCCCGTTACCAGAAGCCGAGCCATCCCGACCGCTACGATCGCGACGTCCAGCTTCTGGGTTGCGTCGGAGCCGGTAAACGAGTGCTGGAACTGGGTTGTTCCACCGGCTACATCACGCGCCGGCTGCTGCAGCAGGACTGTACCGTTACTGCCATAGAAAACGACGTGGAAGCAGCACAAGCAGCCGCGGCAACGGGAGCCGTGGTTCTGAAACGAGACCTGAACTCCCCGGATTGGCTGTGCGGTCTAAAGCCTGAGTTTGACGTCGTGCTCATGGGCGATGTGCTGGAGCATCTGGTCACGCCCTTTCATGTGTTGCGCCAGGTTCGTCCTATGCTGCGAGCCGGAGGCTACGCGGTCGTTTGCCTTCCCAATGTCGTGCACTGGCTGACCCGCTGGCAAATAGCGTTTGGGCGGTTTGATTACCAGCCCACCGGCACGCTCGACGCCACACACCTGCGCTTCTTTACCGTCCGGTCGTCGCGCCAGATGATCGAAAGCGCCGGCTACCGCCTGCTGAAGACCCATCCCATTATCGGCGGCCGAATGAGCGGGCATCTGCGACCGGTCTGGCAGGTGCTGGCGCATTTGCGGCCCGGGCTCTTTGCCTATCAGTTGCTGATCTCGGCCGCGCCCTGCGCCTGAAATCGCGTAACCTTCGCCCGCCACACGCCGTCTGACTCTGTACGCGAGCTGGCATGATCCACAACCCCGAATTGCCTCTTCACGCCTATTTCAGCGCCGCCGGGTCAAGGTGGAGCATTCGCTCCAACTGCGCTGCCGTGCTGGAGTCGGCAGCCGGCTCGTTTCCTGTCTTAAACCATTTTGGCTGCGCCGACCTGACGATAGACCTCTACGTTGACTCCACCGCCACCACACAGCCACGCTGGGATGTACCCCAATTTCGTGGCCGGGACCACCTCGTCTTTGCCGATTACGGCCCTGGCGATTGCCTGCTGGCCGATTTGCGGGCTCGCAAAGTAATCGGGCGCTTTTCTCCCGCAACAGCTCACGACACGGGCTACGGGAAGCAAGTCATCTTTCCTGTCCTGCTGGGAATTGTCGGGGCAGTGGTTGGGATCACGGCGCTGCACTGCGCTTGCCTTCGCTACCAGGGCGAGGGATTGCTCATCACAGGAGAGTCGGGAGCAGGGAAGTCCACGCTTTCCTTCGAACTGGCGCGCCGCGGCCTGGAGTTTGTCTCCGACGATTGGACCTACTTCTGTCGCGCCGGCAGCGAGGTTCTGGCCTGGGGGCTGCCGACCAATATCAAGCTGCTCCCTGACTCGGTTCGTCACTTCCCCGAGTTGCGCGATCATACGCCGGCGATGCATCTCAATGGAGAACTCGCCCTGGAGGTGGACCCGGAGACAGTTGGAGCCAGACGTGCCCTCTGCTGCCGGCCAAGCAGAATCTTCCTCATAGAACGCCCGCTGGGAGGGGGCTTTGAAGCGGCGCGGCTGGCGAAAAAAGAAATCTTTACTTACTTCCAACAGAGTCTGGAAAGGCTGCCCGCCATTCTCGCGAAAAGTCGCGAACAGCAACTCGCAACCATTCGCGCTCTTTGCGGCTTGGAGTGCTGGCGCCTGCGCTGTGGCGGCAGCCCGCAGGAAATCGCAACCCGCATTCTCCAGTTCTGTGAAAGTCTCTCGCCTGTGCCCGCGTCCACGCCTCCGCCGCTGGTTGCGGCCAGGCGGCAGTGGCCTGACATGTTGCGGCGATTTGTCGCTTTGCCATTCGTGCGGCAATTTTCATTCGACGGCTTTCACTTCCAGGTCGCTTCGGATTCAGAACGCGTCTTGCAGGCATTGGGCCAAATAGCAGAGACCAGCGCGGCCGCTGCGCCATCGGCCCTCTGGACGATCCAGCTGGAACCAGACTGGCCCTTGAGTCTGTCGCCTGTGAGCGAATTTGGCTGCGGCGCGCTTTCCTTCGTGACCCTGGGCCGGCACTCGTTGATTGCCTGCGACCGCCTTACTGGGCGCGCCCACACTTCCATCGCACCGGGAGAGACCCGCGCGCAATTGCAGGCTGCGCTTCGATTAATGCTGTTGCATCTTGCCCGCGGAAGCGTTCGACCGGCGCTGCCCATGCTGCCTCAATTTGCGCCGGCAGCCGATTCCGGAGTGCCTACCTGCTGAGGGATACAAATGCGTAGCCGGCTGGCCGAGCACATAGTCGGGGTTCTGCGATACAAAGCAGACCGGAGCAGCGTCTCCCTTCTGGAACGACACTCGCCGCGAGAATGGAAACAGGTCCTGCCCTGGCTGGATGCCAGCGGCTTGGCCCTTTATTTCCTGCACCGCATCGAGACCCTGGGCGCAACCGCCGCTCTTCCACCTGCAACACTGGCGCGTTTGCATCAGAATCTGGCGGATAACCGCGAGCGAACTGCCAACTTGCTTGCGGAAATGTGTGCCATTCATCAGGGGTTTGACGCAGCCGGTGTGGAGTTCGCTGTCTTGAAGGGCTATTCGCTGGTGCCGGACTATTGTCCCGCGGCCCCTCTGCGTCACCAGTGCGACCTCGACTACTTGGTCGCGCCGCCGCACCTGCACCGCGTTTTCGCAGTGCTCTGCGATTTGGGGTATGCCCGTGTGCGAACGTCTTCGGGGTCGTACACCTTCGCCCGCAGCACCGGGGAAATGCCAAGCCGAAATCACATCTACAACCCCGGCGTGAATTACTCGATCGAGCTCCACACCGCGCTCTGGGAGAACCATGAAGTCGCCACCTTCGAGCCCTTGCCGGGAGTGCTGGCGCGGCGCCGGTTGCACTGGGCCTGTGG
>JBLMXE010000221.1:0-11762 GCA_050257615.1 Chlamydiota bacterium
CGTAACGGGTATCCTTTTTCTGGTGCTGGCGTCAGTTATCTGGAACGAAACGCCGCATTTTGTTGATGCTGCTACCCCGCCGCAAGCGGGCATAGTTCGTACCGGCTCGAACCAGCCGGCGGCGCCCCCAGCCGCAGCACGCGCGCTTCTGCCGGGTCAATCCTGGCATGAGGTCAAGCGTGGCGAGAGCGTGCCTGCGCTGGCGCGGGTGTATCTGCCGCAAACTTCTTACATGACGGTGGCCGAACTGGAAACGGCCATCCACCAGGCCAACAATGGCGTACGCGGCAACTTTCTGCACCCGGGAGAGCAGATTATTATCCCCGGCATGTTGCCCGGTCCCGTTGTGGAACGGCCAGTGGAGGTGAAGCGCGACTTCGAGGTGCGCGCCATCTATCTGACCGGCGCCATGGCCGGCAGCGAGAAGGGTATGCGCATTATCAATCGCTGGCGGGAGATGGGCGGCAATTCCGTTGTCTTTGACATAAAGGATAGCGATGGCATTGTAAACATCCCCTTTCAGCACCCGCTGAATTCACCTGCCCGGCGCCCGGTGATCCGCAACCTGCCTAAATTTGCCCGTTATTTGCACTCATTAGGCATGCACAGCATTGCCCGCATCGCTATTTTTCGCGACCAGCAACTCGTGACCAACCACCCCGAACTGGCAGTTCGTTCCCGCCGTACCGGCCAGCCTTGGAGGGAGCATAACAAGCTGGTGTGGACCGACCCCTCCCATCCCGAGGTGCAGGCCTACAACATAGCCCTAGCCAAGGCAGCGGCCGAAGCGGGCGTGGATGAGGTCCAGTTCGACTACGTGCGCTTCCCTGCCGAAAGCGACCAGAAAGACGCCAAGTTCATGTTTCAGAGCACGCACCCGGAGTGGCGCCGCTCGGACGTGATAACGCACTTCCTGGCCGATGCTTACGCCCAGATCCACCCGTTGCACGTGCTGCTCTCGCTGGACGTTTTTGGGGTGATGGCCTGGCAGCGCCCGGTGGACTTAGCCCACACCGGGCAGGATATTCCGGCCATGGCGCTGCACTGCGACGTGCTTTCGCCCATGATCTACCCCTCACATTTCTTCGGGATGGACGGCTATGCCCATCCAGGGGACGCGCCGGAACACTTCATCAGCGAATCCATGGAACGTTTCCGCCGCGATACAAAGACCACAGGCGTGGTGCTGCGTCCCTGGCTGCAGGCCTTCGGCTGGCGCACGCACACCTATTCGGCGAATTACATCATCACGCAGGTGCGAGTGGCGCGAGAGAGTGGCGGAGTCGGCTTCCTCTTCTGGAATGCGCGCAACGACTACAGCAAGCCGCTAATAGCCATGGCGGAAATGCGGACGGGGCGGGGCCGCTACTTCCGCGGGGATGAACCGCCGGGAGCGGTTGCGGCAAAGACGGCCGCGGCGAATGCGCCGGTGCCCCTGCTGGTGCCCACGGCGGCACAGTAAGCGTGCATTTTCGGCCGCATGCGGGCTTAAAGCCCCAAGTTTTCTTCGCCAGGGTCGTAGCCCACAAGGCTGGCGATCGGCCTCAGTCTTCGACATGACCGTGGAAGCGTGGGCCTTCAGGCTCACGATCTGGCCATGCTCATGATTTCGGCTTCAGCAGCGGTGGCACCGGGGCTAAAGCCACTATTTCTATGGGCTGGCTATCGCAGGGCTGAAGCCCGGCGCTTCCGCCCCGGTTCCAAATCTCTGGCCTTGTACGAGGCAGAGCATCTGCTCATACAGTTCGCAGGGAGCGCGCCAAACGAGACACACCTGCTATGCGTCTTGTTGGTTTCAGACGCCGGATTCCTGCTGTAGCAGGCTTTTTTGTACCCCACCGAAGGCGGTTCAACTCTAACCCTCGGTTATAATTGCTTGTACTTGAGCCTGGACGTGCTCACCCGCATTACGCGCCCTTCTCCGGTACACCTGCTGCCACAGGAACAATTTCCAAGGAGCGCTCATGGCCATCAAAAAGACCGCGAAGATCTGGCACAACGGAAAACTCATTGCCTGGGACGAGGCCAAGCTGCACGTGATGGCGCACGTAGTGAACTACGGGTCCTCTGTATTTGAGGGTATCCGCTGTTACGCGCTTCCCAACGGCCCTGCCATCTTCCGGGCCCATGAGCACGCCCAGCGCCTGCTGGATTCGGCCAAAATCTACCGCATTGACGTGGACTACAGCCGCGAAGACCTGGTGGCAGCCATGCAGGAACTGATCAAGGCCAACCAGGTGTGGCCCTGCTATATCCGGCCCATCGTGCTGCGCGGCTACAGCGAAGCCGGCGTGAATCCGCTCAACTCACCCACCGAGGTTTACATCGTGAATTACGAGTGGGGGAAATACCTGGGCAGCGACATCGAGCAGGGCGTGGACGTTTGCGTGTCCTCCTGGACGCGCATCGCGCCCAACACGCTGCCGGCGATGGCCAAGGCGGGCGCCAACTACATGAACTCGCAGCTGATCAAGATGGAAGCCATCATGAACGGCTACGTGGAAGGGATTGCGCTTGACAGCAACGGGTTTGTGAGCGAAGGCTCGGGCGAGAACCTGTTTGTGGTGCGACAGGGCACGCTGCTGACGGCGCCGCTGGGCAACTCAGTGCTGCCGGGCATCACGCGCGATTCGGTGATCCGGCTGGCGCATGACCTGGGAATTCCGTTGGTGGAACAGATGATTCCGCGGGAGATGCTCTACATTGCCGATGAAGTGTTCTTCACCGGCACGGCGGCGGAGATCACGCCCGTGCGCTCGGTGGATAAGATCAGCGTAGGCAAGGGCACCATGGGTCCCGTCACCCGCAAGATCGCGCAGGAGTTTTACGGCATCCTGCGGGGCGAGATGGCGGACCGCTTCAACTGGCTGACTCCGGTGCCGGTGGGGAGCAAGCAGCCGGTGAGCGTGTAAGAATTTAAGAATTACGAATGGCGAATGAAGAATTCAGAATTCATCATTCGAAATTCCTGATTCGAAATTCCTTGGGTTTTGACAGTACTGCAACGGGGGCGTGACGTTCAGCGCCGCCGCTCTCGCCAACCGCAACACAGGGCCATTAACCAGCCGCGATCAACAAGGAGGTTCTTATGGCAGTAGCGCAACCCTCTCTCACCAAGGATTTTGCCCTCGGCTTCCGCGACATGATGGCAGGCAGCATAGCCCGGGAAATGGAGACGACCAAGAAAATAATTGCCGCCATTCCCGACGCCCGCAGCCGCGATTACCGTCCCGACCCCAAAGCACGCAACGCCTTCGAACTGGCGTGGCACATTGTTTCCAGCGAGGTGCAAATGCTCGATGAGATCGCCGACGCCAAGTTCAGCATGGAGCCTCGTTTCCAGGAGCCAAAGACCATCAGCGAGATGCTGGCCTGGTACGAAACCAATCTGCCTCGCGCCCTGGATCGGGTAAGGGCGCTCAGTGACCAGCAGTTGACCAAACCCGTTGATTTCTACGGCGCGTTCAATTACCCGGCGGTGTACTACCTGGGCTTTGTGACCAGCCATAGCATTCATCATCGCGGGCAGCTCTCAACCTATCTGCGGCCTCTGGGGGCAAAGGTGCCATCCATTTACGGCGGCAGCGCGGACGAGGACTGGAAAGCCGCTTAACCCCCTACTCAACCACAGAGGACACAGAGAGCACAGAGGTTTTTTGAAATTAGGCCGCCTAAAAAGGCGGCTTTTTTGTAAGTCCTCGTGCTGAAAGGAAACCGACCCTCGCTCCCCTGAAATTTGTCCAGGTTTCAAGGTTTCGCAGGTTTCAATGTTTCCGATACGACGTGCGCCCCCGGAGAAACCTCGAAACTCTGAACTTTGAAATCATAAGAGATTTTCTCTGTGGGCTCTGTGTCCTCTGTGGTTAATCACAACGTCCACGGCCAAACGGACATTACCTCCGTCACCTTACATTCTGCTCACGCTGGGCGCATCATAAGCGGGGTCAAATCTCCCACGAGGGCAGCCCTGGTCCTATGAACATTGATGATCTGCTGCGCGTAGCCATGGAGCGCAAGGCTTCCGACTTGCACCTGAAGGTCGGCAACTACCCGCATTTGCGCATAGATGGCCTGCTGGCGCCGCTTTCCGACCAGCCGCGCATCACCGCTGAGGAGATGCTGAACATGGCGTTCAGCATTATGTCCAGCCGCCAAAAGCAGAAATTCAAAGAAAACAACGAGCTCGACATGGCCTATGGCGTGGCCGGCCTGGGCCGCTTCCGCGTGAACGTTTTCCAGCAGCGCGGCAACGTGGGTGTGGTGCTGCGCGTGATTCCCACCAAGATCCGGGCTCTGGACGAGCTCTACCTGCCCAAGATCGTGGAGCAGATTTGCGACATGCCGCGCGGCCTGGTGCTGGTGACGGGCGTGACCGGTTCGGGTAAATCCACCACCCTGGCGGCCATGGTGGACCGCATCAACTCCACTCGTCCCGAACACATCATCACCATCGAGGACCCCATCGAATTCCTGCACCGCGACAAGATGGGCTTCGTGAACCAGCGGGAAGTGGACGTGGATACGCCCTCGTTTGCTTCGGCACTGCGCGCCTCGCTGCGTCAGGACCCGGACGTGATCCTGGTGGGGGAAATGCGCGACCTCGAAACCATCGCCACGGCGCTGCACGCCGCGGAAACCGGGCACATGGTGTTCTCCACTCTGCACACCCTGGATGCGGTGGAAACCATTAACCGCATCATCTCTGTGTTCCCGCCGCCAGAGCAGAAGCAGATCCGCACCCAGCTGGCGGCCACAGTGCGTGCGGTCGTCAGCCAGCGCCTGGTACGGCGCGCCGATTCTGAAGGCCGCGTGCCCGCGGTCGAGGTGATGATCGCCACCGCTTATGTGCGCGAGTGCATTCTGATGCCGGAAAAGACGCGCATGATCCGGGAAGCAATTGCTGCCGGCACCTCGCAGTACGGCATGCAGACGTTCGATCAGTCGCTGTGGGATTTGTGCCAGCAGAATCTGATCACCTACGACACTGCCCTGGAGAATGCCTCCAACGCCGACGACTTCAAGCTGCGGGCGCAGGGAATCTCCTCCACCAGCGACATGGCCCGCAACGAGATGCAGGCGGCGGGCTTCTCCAAGTTTTAGCTGTAACCCGTGCACAGGGGCGCGCCGCAAGGCGCGCTCTTTTTGTTTATCCACCCTTGTGGGACGAGCGCCCTTCGGCCAGCTCAGGGCAGGCTCTCGCCCGCGAATACAAACTTCCTCGCCGCGGATGAACGCGGAATGCGCAGATTAAAATCGAAGCACCGGCACTTTCGCGCTACCCTTATGCCATGGGCTTCTCCCGCGCCAAAAAGAAGATTACCGATGAGGCGGCGCTTTATGAATACGCAGTGGGCGCGCTGGGACGGCGCATGCGCTCGGTGGCGGAACTGAAGCGCCTGCTGCGCCAGCGGGTGGACCAGGCCGCGGGCGGCGAAGCCATGGTGGAAGCGGTGGTCATGCGCCTCAAGGACCAGCGCTACCTGAACGATGCCCAGTACGCCAGCGCCTACTCGTCCTACCGGCGGGACAATGAAAAGTTCGGGCGCCTGCGCGTTATCACCGACCTGAAGAGCCGGGGCGTGCACGGCGACGTGATCGAAAAGGCGGTCTCCGGCGCCTACTCCGAAGTGAATGACGAGCAGTTAGCGCGCGCCTTCCTGCGTCGTAAGCGCCTGCAGAAGCCCACCGACCAGAAGCAGGCGGCGCGCGTCTTTCGCACGCTAGCGCGCGCCGGCTTCACCACCAAGGTGATTGTGGCCATCCTCAAGAAGTGGGACGTGGACGAGGAAGTGCTGACCGCACTGGAGAGCGAGCCCGCGCCGTAGAACCCAAAATCCACCACGGAGACACAGAGGCACGGAGAAGAAGTAGTTGGTAGTTGGTAGTTGGTAGTTGGTAGTTGGTAGTTGGTAGTTGGTAGTTGGTTGCGGTCGATGATTTTGCCAGCTACCAACTACCAGCTACTGGCCACCGCTTTCTCCCTAGTTTATGGTCAAGCTGAAAGTTGTTGTCTCCGTCAGATTGCCGGAAGTACCTGCCACGGTGACACTGTAAGTGGCTGGCGGCGTGTCGCTGTAGGGGTGAGGAGCAGCAGCAGGGGTGTTGCCGCTCCCGCCGCCGCAACTCATGAGCAGGACCAGCGCAGCGATGCCCAGCAGACCCAGAACCAAGACAGTCGCCCGCCGGCGTCTCGCCGGCGGCACCAGGGTCACCCCAATCAGGCCCAGGCCGGTGAACGGCAACCAGGCGGCGTAGAAAATCCGCGGATGCGCCAGCGCCGCGGTGGATGGGGTTGTGGTGATCGTCAAGTCCACCTCGGCCGCTCCGCTGCCGGCGGGCAAGGTGGCCGGCGAGAAAGAGCACGTGGCCTGATCCGGCAGATTGCGGCATGCCAGGGTCAGGGTGGCGCCAATTCCCGGAGCGGGCGCGAAGGTGATGCGCTGGATGGCGGAACTGCCGACGGTCGTACTAACGGAAGGCTGGGACCGCGCCAAGCTAAAGCCCGGGTTGATCACGGTCACGCTGGCAGTGGTCTGGGCCGTGGCCCCGTGTTCGTCCACGACTGTGAGTCTCACGCTCGTCGTACCCACCGCATAGGGTCCGGCGGGAACGTGCGTGAGCGTAATAGCGTCGCCATCGGGATCGGAAGACCCGTCATCAACAGTGGCGCCGGCGGTGCCGCCCACATTGGCTGCAATGACGCTGACGTCGCGCGCCACCGCCACCGGCAACTGGTTGACCTCGCAATTGATGGCGCAGATCGGAATCTTAATGTTGTAGGTGTTGGGGGGAGAATTTCCGGCAACATCGCTGACCACAATGGTGTAGGGCGTTCCTGCGGTTGTACTGATGCCGAATGACTGGAGATTGGTGCTGAGGCCGGGGTCTGCCGCGTAGTTGCTCTCGATGTTGTCTGGATCGTAGGAAGGCGAGTACGCGGATCCAAATACGTTGTATCCGGAAGCGAGTGTATCCAGCTGTGGCTCCAGGCAGAAGGAGCGGCAGGCGGTGAAGGTATAGGAGTCGAAGATGTGGCTGCCGGAGATGGAGCCGGGATAGGTTTTGGAGCCGCCACAAGCGCTGATCACGCCGTTGCGGCTGATGCGGCCGGCCTGGGTCCCTGTGCCGGTGGTAATTCCAGACAATTCCGGAGGCTTGATTCCCAGGGTGTTGGTGATGGACACCAATCCCGTGGGCACGGTGAAATTCAGGCTTTTCGTACCGCCGGCAAAGTTCACGGTCAGAGTGAATTCGGCCGCCTGACCGCAGGGATAGTCGGAGGCCAGGGTAAAGGTGAAGGGGCTCAGGTTATTGCCGCCGGGCACGCCCGCCGCCATGTCCGCATAGGCGCTGGCGCCAGGCTGAGTGACCAGGACTCCCGTGGTCGCAGAAGTCAGTGTGGCGGTCACACCTGCGGCCGGCTTTATTCCTCCCGTGTTTTTCAGCTCGATGGTGAGAGCGGCGCCCTCGCCGGCTTCAATCACGCCGTTGCGGTTGCCGGGATTCTCAGCGGCCGCGATGACCCCCAGCTCAGGGTTGGCCTTCCCTTCCACGCCCAATGAGTTGATGGCGGGAAGCGCCATCACGATGCCGAAGCCGGAATCGCGGTCGTATCCCGCGGTCATGATGTCCACAGCCGTGCTGGTCAGGGCGGTGCGAACCTCGCTGGGAGTCAATGCCGGTTGTGCCGAGAGGATGAGCGCGGCGATGGAGGCGGCGGCGGGCGCGGCGGCCGAGGTTCCGTAAAACGGGCTGCCGAAGCCGCCCACGCCGCTGACCAATACGCCGTCCGCCGCCGTGACATCGGGCTTGTTCAGCACCGTTCCGCCGGTAGAGGAAAAATTTCCGGGTGTAATGGCGCTCGAGTCGCCATGGAAGAAGATGCGGCGCAGACCGTCGGAGGAGAACAGCTCAATCAGGTTGCCGGCGCTGAAGAAATCGGGATACGGCCCGGTGGGGTAGCCGGCCCCGAAAGGATTGGCAGCGGGCGTGGCCGCCACGGTGTAGGCCCCGGAAGCGGCGGAGTGACCGTGGGTGCCTCCGGCGGTAGCCACTGCTAACCTGCCGCGGAAGAGAGCGAGATGGAAGAAGCGGTCGGACGCTCCCGGGTTCTGGAAGACAACGATGCGATTGCCGGTGACGACACTGGAACTGCCAATCAATTCCACCGGATCCTGGGTGCCGCTCTGAATATTGGTGGAGGCCGCCAGAATGGAGGTGCCGGTGCTGTTCAGCACATAGAGGTCATAGTCATTGCTGGAGCCGGCCAGGGGGTCGGCCCACCACAGTCCAGCGATCTGCAACCCCGGGGAGGCGATGGTATCAAAGCCATTGCCACCGCCAAAATTGTGGACGTTGCCGGCGGGCAAGGGGGCAGCGGACGCTTGCGGACTGAAATCGCCCTCGTAAGTACCGGAGGTGCCATCGTCCAGGTTGCCGCCATTGCCGGCGGAAGAAAAATAGAGCGCGCCATCGGCGACCACGTCATTGACGGCCTGCGTGACCACGCCGCCATTGCTGGTGGAAAGCACGCCCGCGGTCTGGCCATCCTGAAAGGGACTCTCCACCAGGTAGAAAACGTCATCCACAATAATGTCGCAGCCGGCCGAGCGCAGGGCGCGGATATTGCTGGCAAAGCTGGTGATGCCATTGATGGCAGTGGCAAAGTAGAGGCTGGCTCCCGGCGCCATGTCGTGAACGATCTCCAGCATGGCGGTGCCCTCGTCGCCGCTACCGGCCTGCCCGGAAAGCACGGTCAGGCACGGAGGGGTTCCGCAGGTGGGAGGCAGGTCGCCGGTGGCCTGGCTCAAGGCGCGGCTGGTAACGCCATCGGAGAGCACGCCAATTTTCAAACCCGAGCCGTTCACCCCGAAGGCGCCGCGTGCGGCCAGCGCCTGGTGGGTGGTATCGCCTTCCGTGCCCACGCTGCCCTGCCAGGTGACGGGCGCTCCCGGCGCAGAAGAAGTCAGCATCGCCAATTCCCGGCGGACGTTGGCCGCCCGCTTGGTAAAGCCAGGAACCAGGTCGAAGCGCAGGAGCGCATTCGTGCTCCAGTCCTGCTTGGGCGAAATGAAAATCACATCTGGCGAAGCGGCAATCCCTTCCATGTGGCGGGGAGGAATAATGGCGCGCAGGCTGCGGAGTTCGCGATTTAGATAGAGGATCTGGGCGCCGGCGGCTTTGAGCCGGTGCAGCAACTGGCCGGTAACATGGGCGACCATATCCACCACGATGTTGTCGTTGCCATCGAGGTCCACGCCGGTGTCAAGGTAGGAAATGCCGGGCGCGGCCGGCTGTCCGGCCAGCATGCGGACGGTGAAAAGAACGTTGGAGTCAATTTTGCGCTGGGCGGGCGTGCGCAAGGCTTTCTCCACCTGCAGCGCCTGCATCTGATGGGCGGCGGCCTGACCGATTCCCGCGGGGGATGTGGCTTGGCGGGCGTTGTAGGCCTCCTGCCCGGACGCAACCTTCGGGTGAAACTTGTGAAGCTGCAAGTCCGTGGTCGGCGCCTCCTGGCCGCCAAGGGGATTGCCGGAGATCAAAAAGAAAACCAGAAAGATGCTTGCGATGGGAAGTGATTTACAGAAAGACCTGACTGCTGACATACCCTCTCCCGCAGCAAGAGCGGATTCTCGTGCTGCGCGTTGGCCAAGCTGGTAGCTGTGCGCGCCACAATTGCGGCCCTGGGCGGAGGCGCGCGGTGCTCACCGCTTCACCCTAGCAGCAGTTCTGGGTGGGTTGGCGACGGCGACCCCTTACGAAGGGACGCTCTCGTTCCCAGATAGGGTCATCTGCCGGATTTGGGAGGATTTGTTGGGCGAGGGAGGGACCCGTTCCACCGCCGAGACGCCGAGATCGCCGAGAGAACCATTTGAAATCATGGAATCGAATAACGGGTTGATATTGTGCTTCCGGATTGCTCCGCGTTCTCGGCGTCTCGGCGGTGAAGATATATCGGATGCTAGAATAATTGTTAATCTTCCCATGCTCACAGGCTCCGAAATTCGCCGCAAATTTCTGGACTTTTTCATCCAGCATGGCCATCGCGAGGTGCATTCTTCCTCGCTGGTGCCGGCCAACGACCCTACGCTGCTGTTCACCAACGCGGGCATGAACCAGTTCAAGGACGTCTTCCTGGGGCTGGAAAAGCGCGACTACAAGCGGGCCACCACCTCGCAGAAGTGCGTGCGCGCCGGCGGCAAGCACAACGACCTGGAGAACGTCGGCTTCACCAACCGCCACCATACGTTCTTCGAGATGCTGGGGAACTTTTCCTTCGGCGATTACTTCAAAAAAGACGCGGTGAAGTTTGCCTGGGAGCTGGTGACCTCGCCGAAGTGGTTCGGCATCCCCAAAGAGCGGCTGTTTGTGACCATCTTCAAGGGCGAAGGCGGCGTGCCCCGCGACGAAGAGGCTTATCGCTACTGGCACGAGGACCAGAAGGTGCCCAAGGAGCGCATCTACGAATTTGGGCTGAAGGACAATTTCTGGCAGATGGGCGATACCGGACCCTGCGGCCCGTGCAGCGAAATTCACTGCGACATCGGCCCGGAGGCCAGCGACCAGGGCCACAAAGACTGCCAGTTCGGCTGCGAGTGCGGCCGCTACGTGGAGATCTGGAACCTGGTGTTCATGCAGTTCGACCGCGACGCCGGCGGCAACCTGAACCCGCTGCCCGCGCCCTCGATTGACACCGGCGCCGGCCTGGAGCGCCTGGCGGCGGTGCTGCAGGGCAAAGTCTCAAATTACGACACCGATCTGTTTGTGCCCCTGATGAAGAAGGCGGCCGAGTTGTGCGGCGTGGATTACGAAAAGGAGACGCGTGCGGAGACGGGCACGCGCGGCGCCGCCAGCCTGCGCGTGATTGCCGACCACTCGCGCGCGGCGACATTTCTCATCTCCGACGGCGTAATTCCCGGCAACGAAGGCCGCAGCTACGTGCTGCGCAAGATCATTCGACGCGCCATCACGCACGGACGGCTGCTCGGCCAGACCAAGCCGTTTCTCTTTGAGATGGTGTTCGCGGTTTGCGACCTGATGCAGGATGCCTACCCGGAGCTGAAGGAAAGCGCGGAGCGCGTGTCCAAGGCGGTGCATGCCGAGGAAACGCGGTTTGCGCGCACGCTGGATCTCGGGTTGAAGAAGCTGGAGGAAGATTTTGTGGAGGTTAGGCGCCATTGGGAGCACGATTTCCAAGTCATCCTTCGCGAGAGTCCGAAATTAGCGAATGAGGCGCGTCCTGCTTATCGCGGCGAGAAGGCGTTCAAGCTTTATGACACCTTCGGTATGCCGCTTGATTTCATCCAGGATGCCTGCCGCGACCAGGGCATCGCCTTTGATCAGGCTGGTTTCGACACGGCCATGGAGGAGCAGCGCGTGCGCGCCAAGGCGTCGTGGAAGGGCGGGCACAAGCAGACCGCCAATCCGGCCTACCGCAACCTGCCGGCGACGGCGTTTGAAGGCTATCGGCAGACGGCCTCGCGGGATTGCGAGGTGCTGGCCATCATCGGCGCCAACCACCAGGGCGTGCAGGAACTGAAGCCCGGGCACGAGGGCGAGGTGATCCTCGACCACACGCCCTTCTACGCCGAAGCCGGCGGGCAGGTGGGCGACGTGGGCTGGCTCTATGGGGCCGACCACACCACGCTGGTGGCCGAGGTGCGAGGCTGCTACTACCCCATCCAGGGGGTGCGCGCGCACAAGATTGTGGCACGGCAGCCGATTCACGTGGGCGAGCGCGTGGATGCGGTGGTCAACACCGA
>JBLMXE010000222.1:0-12077 GCA_050257615.1 Chlamydiota bacterium
GAACGCTGGCCGGGGAAAGGTGCCGGACCACGTTGCAGGTCGAGCAGCCGATTTGCTGTTGACTGCATCACCGGACACTCCCATCATTCCAGCCACCGGTCCCAAGCACGCGGTGGCCGCAGCACCTCCAACAGGGACGGCAAACTTCTATTTTTTGCCCATCTCGCGGACGTGGCTTACCAGCGCCTTGACCTGGTCCGCCGTGACTCCCTTCTTCTCGAACGCATGGGTGGGCTTCTTGCTGGGGCCGCCATTGGCGATGAAGTCAGTCAGTTCAGCGTCGGACATCTTCTGGGTTTTCTCCGAAGCTAGGCTGGGAATCTTTGCCGCAGGTTTTCCTTCGCCATTGGGACCATGGCAAACCGCGCATTTGGCCTTGTAGAGGGCAGCGCCGTCTTCGGCCCAGGACAGATTGGGCAGCATGATGAATAGCGCTACAGCAATTGTTCCCACCAGGATCGCGAGCTTGCTGAATTTCATAATAACTTTCCTCTCTCCAAGCTGAAAATTAGGCCGTTAAGCAGGGCGTTTCAGAACTGATCAGGAAGCGCCATGCTCTATGGCAAGTTTCAACACCAAGCGGGATAAGTGCTGTGACTGGCGTCACTTCTGGGGGTGAGATGCGTCAGGCGGAAAGGTGTCCTGCGACACATCGGGCGATGCGGAATGCAACATCGGAGTTAACCTGTGCGGTAAAGACTTAACTTGCGTCTTCAGCAAACTTCACTTCTCGCGGATTAACGCGGAGTAATGCAAGGATGATAGTGGACGACGGCTCTAGAGTCGTCGTGAGTCCTTAGCGACAGCGGAGCGATTGCCCCGCAGGGCTCGTCAGCTGTCGACCGCAGGCCGTTGACGCTCTTGCCTATCCCGCCACTACCCGAATCAGCGGCACCATGAGCAGGGCGATGCTGGCTAAGCCCCACAGCACTGCCACACCGCGAATCGCTCGATTCACTTTGTACAATTTCTGCATAAGTTCTTCTCCCTTGTTATTTGACACCGCCGGCGCCGGTTTTGATGGCCGCTACGCGGGGCTCGCATACCGCCGGGACACCCAACATGCGCAAAAACGCCATCATCGGACACCAGTTGGTTAATCCAGACTGAAACAGGTTCAGGCCAACGAAGGCGGTAAACAGATACCAGTACGGGCTTACCCAGTGTCCCAGGGCCAAGCTAGCCAGTATAAACGTGCCAGCGATCAGTCTTAAAGAACGTTCGATAGTCATAACTTACCTCCGTAACTTCATCTTGTAGCGTCACGTGCGGGCACGCTCTCGCAAGTGCCGGCCGAAAACCGGCGCTATAACTTAGTCCGCGCTCTGCATCTGCAGCGGCTGCGCAGGCGTCTTTGCCGCCTCCGCGCCGCGCTCGCTCAGATAATACAGAACCGGCACCGCCATGCGCGAAAGCACGGTGGAAGCCACCTCGCCCGCCATCAGCGAAATCGCCAGCCCCTGGAAAATGGGGTCGAACAGGATCACGCTGGCACCCACCACCACCGCCGCCGCTGTCAGCAGCATAGGGCGGAAGCGCACCGCGCCCGCGTCCACCACCGCCTCTGCCAGGGGCATGCCCTGCTGCCGGCGCAACTCGATAAAGTCCACCAGAATGATGGAGTTGCGCACAATAATGCCAGCCCCGGCGATGAAGCCGATCATGGAAGTTGCGGTAAAGAACGCGCCCATCAGCGTGTGCGCCGGCAGAATGCCTACCAGGGTTAGCGGAATGGGCGCCATGATCACCAGTGGCGTTTTGAACGACTTAAACCAGCCCACCACCAGGATGTAGATCAGCACCAGCACGGCGGCGAAGGCCAGGCCCAGGTCGCGGAACACTTCCACCGTGATGTGCCACTCGCCATCCCACTTCATGCTCAGACGCTCGGTGGATTCGGGCAGCGTGGTGCCGGTGTACTGGCGCAGCCGGTAGCCTTCGGGCAGCTTGATCTGGGAGATCGGTCCCTCCATCTTCAGCAGGGCGTACACCGGACTTTCTTCCTGCCCGGCCACGTCGCCGGTCACGTAAACCACGTCGCGCAGGTTCTTGCGGTAAATGCTGGTGTCAATGGTGGTCCTTTTGAGGTCGGTGACCTCGGCCAGCGAGACCTGGTGGCCATCGGGAGCGGGCAGTTTGAGCGCTCCCAGATCCTGAATGCCAGAGCGCGCGGGCCGCGCCAGTTGCACCTCGATGGGCACGTCCTCGCGGGCGTTGGGGCTATGCAGCAGGCCAGCTTCAGCGCCGTCCAGCGCGATGTTCATGGTCTGGGTGACGTCGGCGGCGGAAATGCCGTGCAGCGCAGCTTTATCCAAGTCCACCTGCATGTCGTACTTGGTTTGCGGATCCTCGACGTACCAGTCCACATCCACCACGCCCGGCGTGGTCTGGAAAATCTTCTTGATCTGCGCCGCCACCTGCGTCTGGCGCTTCAGGCCAGGACCGTAAATTTCGGCGACCAGAGTTTCCAGCACGGGCGGGCCGGGCGGCACTTCCGCCACCTTGATGCGGGCGCCGAAAGGCTGGGCGATAGCGTCCAACTGCGGGCGCAGGCGGCGAGCTATCTCATGGCTTTGCGCGCTGCGCTCATCCAAAGGAAGCAGGTTGACCTGGATATCCGCCTGGTTGGGTCCGCGGCGCAGGAAGTAATGGCGCACCAGGCCGTTGAAGTTGTAGGGCCCGGAGGCGCCGGCGTAAATCTCGTAGTTGGTGACCTCTGGCTGCTGCCCCAGGTAGCGGCCCAGCGCCTGGGCCACCTGCGCAGTCTGCTCCAGAGTGGTGCCGTCGGGCATGTCAATGATCACCTGGAACTCGCTTTTGTTGTCGAAGGGCAGCATCTTCACGTGCACCCACTTCAGGGGCACGAAAGCCGCCGCGGCCAGCAGCAGCACAACCACACCACCCAGAAAGAACCAGCGGTGGCGGGCGTCGGCGATCAGAGGATTCATCAGCCGCCGGTAGAGGCGTGTGGTCCAGCCTTCCGACTCATGCAGGGCGTGCGCGCCCTCGCCGGCGTAGTGGCGCAGCAGGCGCAACGCCGCCCAGGGCGACACGACAAAGGCCACGATCAGCGAAAACACCATGGCGGCCGAAGCTCCCACCGGGATGGGGCGCATGTAGGGACCCATCAGGCCGCGCACGAAGGCCATGGGAAGGATGGCGGAGATGACGGCGAAGGTGGCCAGGATGGTGGGATTGCCCACTTCGTCCACCGCTTCCACCGCCACATCGGCCAGGCTGCGGCCGCGGCTGGAAGGCAGGCGGAAGTGGCGCACGATGTTTTCCACCACCACGATGGCGTCGTCCACCAGGATGCCGATGGAGAAAATGAGCGCGAACAGGGTCACCCGGTTCAGGGTGTAGCCGTAGAAGTAGAAGATGGCCAGAGTGAGCGCCAGGGTGACGGGCACGGCCAGCAGCACCACGCCCGACTCGCGCCAACCCAGCGCCAGCGCCACCAGCAGCGTGACTGAGAGCGTGGCCAGGAGCAGGTGCTTGAGCAGTTCGTTAGATTTGTCGCGCGCGGTTTCGCCGTAGTTGCGGGTGACCGTGATCTGCAGGTCGTTGGGCAACAGGTTGCCGCGAAGTTCCTGCACCCGGGCCAGAGCGTGATCAGCAATGATGCTGGCATTGGTGCCCTTGCGCTTGGCCAGGGTGATGGTGACCGCGGGATACTCCGTTCCTGGCGCGCCAGGCTGGGCTGCAGATGCTTGTGTAGCCCTGGCCATTCGCAGAGCCCCCGGCCCGTTGGCAAACAGGACGTAGTTGTCCGGCTCCGCCGGCCCGTCTTCCAGTTTCTGCACCACGTCGCGCAGATAAACCGGGCGGTCCTGGTGAACTCCAACCACCACTTGTTGCAAGTCCTCGGCGCGGGTGAAGAAGCGCCCGGCTTCGACCTGGAATTCCTGGTTGTCGCGGGCGAAACTGCCGGCAATCTCGCGGCTGTTGGCCTGCTTCAGTTGTCCGACCACGGCGCCCGGGGTCAGGCCGTAGGCGGCCAGTTTTTGCGTGTCCAGAACCACCCGCACCTGGCGCGGCTGGCCGCCGATAATTTTGGTTTCCGAAACGTCATCCAGTTGTTTGAGAGACTCTTCCAGTTCGCCGGCGATGCGCCGCAGCTGATAGCTGTTGTAGTTCGGCCCCCACAGGGTCAGCGCCAGAATGGGCACATCGTCAATGGAGCGCACCTTGATGAGCGGCTGGGAGGCGCCGGGCGGGATGCGGTCGAAATTGGAGTACAGCTTGTTGTAGGTGCGGACAATCGCGTCTTCTTCTTTTTGGCCGACGTAGAAGCGCACAATCACCATGCTGACGCCCGGCCGGCTGATGGAGTAGATGTACTCCACACCCGGCACCTCGCGCAGCAGCTTTTCCATGGGAATGGTGACACGCTGCTCCACTTCCTGGGCATCGGCCCCCGGCATTTGCACGAAGACGTCGAGCATGGGCACGATGATCTGCGGCTCTTCTTCGCGCGGGGTCTGCCAGATGGCGAAGGCGCCCAGGAGCAGGGCAGCCGTGATGGCCAGCGGCGTCAACTTTGACTGGATGAAGCCGTGGGCGATGCGCCCCGCCAGGCGGAGCTTGGACGAGTTGTTTTGCGCTTCCTTCATCAGATTCTTTTTCGCCGCGGACTAATTAGACAAACCGCACTTAGCAGCTGGCATTTGGCACTTGGCCAGCGAAGTTTATTTTGTATTTGAGCAACCCCGCCCAAGGGGCCAAATGCCAAGTGCTAAATGCCAAGTGCTTCACTCCGTGCCTCCGTGTCTCTGTGGCTAATTAGCGTCCACCCGCTTGCCGCCTAGATCGCGATCGCTGGGCGAAGCCACCACGCGCTCGCCACCCTGCAAACCGGAGAGCGCCTCCACCTCCTCGCCGACGGGGTTGCCCAGGGTGATGTAGCGCAGGGTGGCGAGCTGGTCTTCGCCAACCACGTAAACTCCCTGCAACTGGCCGCGCTCGACCACGGCGCTGCGTGGCACCAGAATCGCCTGCCGCTGCCCGCGCGCTATGTGGGCGCGTCCGAACAGGCCGGAACGCAGCCGCGAGTCCGCCGGCAGTTCCACTTTCACAATAAAGCTGCGGCTGGCGGGGTCGGCCGCGGGCACGATCTGCGCCACCCGCCCGCTGAATTGGGCGCCGGGCAGGGAATCGAGCGTGACCGGCACCGCCTGCCCCAGCTTGACCAGGTGGATATCGCCTTCGTCCACGCTGGCTTCCAGGCGAAAGCGGCGCTGGTCTTCCACCACCAGCAGGTTCATGCCAGGGCTGGCCAGCGTTCCCGGGTCAGCGCGCTTTTCTGTGACCACGCCGTCAAAGGGCGCCAGTATGCGGGTGTAGCTCAAAGTCGTTTGCGCCTGAACCATGGCGGCCCGCGCCTGCGCCAGCCCGGCTTGGGCCAGAGCGCGGCGTGCGGAGGCGGCCTGCTCGCGCGCCTTCACTTCGTCAAACTCCTGCGGGCTCACCGATTTCTTGTTGTACAAATCCTGGTAGCGCTTGAAGGTGGCTTCCGCCAGCCCATATTCCGAATTCGCGGCAGCGATTTCCTGCTGGGCGGCATTTTCGGCGGCCTGGGCTCGCTGGACCGCGGCTTGCGGCTGCGCGTCCTCCAGCACCGCCAGCACCTGCCCGCGGCGTACCCGGTCGCCTTCCTTGACGCGCATTTCTACGATGTTGCCCATGATCTGGCTGGCAAGCTGGCTGGTCTGCGCCGCTTGCAGGGTGCCGACAGCCTCTACCCAGTCGGGGATGGTGGCTCGCTGGGCGGTGAGCAGTTGCACGCCATGCACAACTTCGGGCGCGGCCGAGACGGTGCGCGGTTGGCTGCTGCAGGCCGTTAGCGCGACGACAGCGGCAAAAATCGCCACCAGGGCTAAAGCCCGTCTCCTAAGGGGCAGACTGTTCGCAGGGCTGAAGCCCTGCGCTTCCACACCGGCGCGGGCAGGGAAGCGTTGCACTGCCACACCCGCTGCGGACGTTAGTTGCGAATTGAGAATGTCGTTCATGGCAGAATCACCGGGGAGCTGGCGCTGAGGGTTCCGATAGCCAGCTCCAGATTGGCGTAGCTGGTTCGCAGGCGATAGACCGCTTCCCAGTAATCGGTCTGGGCGCGCCGCATCGCCTCTTCGATTGTGAGCAAATCGGTAATGGTCGTAATGCCCGCGTCGTAGCGGTTCTGATTGATGCGCATGCTTTCTTCGGCTTGGCCTACCGCCGCCTGCGCCACGCCCACCTGCTGGCGGGCGGAATCGAGGTCGTAGTAGGCGCGCCGCACCTCCAGGCGCACCTGGTCGCTGGCCGCTTGATGCGCGGCCGTGATGCGCTCCTGCAGTGCTTTCTCGCGGGTCAGCTGAGCCTTCCGCGCGCCTCCCTGAAACAAGTCCAGCTGCAGTTCCAGGCCCGCCACCCAGTTGTTGCCTTGCACCTGGGAGAGAGTGGCGCTGTCGGTTTCCCAGCCGCCGAAGGCGTTCAGCTTGGGCCCAAACGCTGACTTGGCGATAGATACGCTCTTCGCCTGCGCCATCTGCTGCGCCTCAATCTGCTTCAGGTCGGGACGCGAGGTTAGCGCCTGCTTCTCCAACTCCGGCAGTGCGGCCTCGGGCAGCGCGCCCTGGCTCAGCGCCTGCGAGAGCTGGAACTGCTGGTCCGGGGGCACGCCCATGGCGGTATCGAGTTGGGCGGCGGCGAAGGCCACGTTGTTGCGCGCGCGAATCAGTTCCTCCTGGCGGCCGGCCAGGCGCACTTGCGCGCTCAGCAGGTCTGACTGCACTACCACCCCGCTTTCATAGCGAGCCTTGCTGCGGTCAAGGATGGCCTGCGCCGTTTTCACCGACTGCTCGGCCACATCCTGCTGTTTTTGCGCCAGCAGCAACCCCAGGTAGGCCTGTACCACGTGAAAAATGGTCTCCTGGTCGGCGCGCTCCAGTTGGTGGCCGGCGGCCTGCTGCAAGTCCCTGGCGCGGGCCACATTTTTCACGTTGGTGAAGGAATCGAACAGGTTCCAGTCGCCGGAGAAACGCGAGCTGAAATTTCCGATGGGAGTGGGCGTGTTCAGCGCGTTCAGCGCGAAGTTGGCGCTGGTAAAGCGCTGTTGCCGCAGCAACGTGCCGAAGACGTAAACCGGGTCGTTGCCGCGGGTGGCGCTTTCGGCGAAGCCCAGGCGGGGCAGCAGGCCGGCACGCGCTTGCTTTACTCCCGCCTCGGCCGCGCGCTGGTCGGCCACCGCCATCTTGCGCTGCGGATTCTTCTCCAGCGCTGTGCTGACCGCCTGCTGCAGGCTGAGCGGGGTCTGCGCCGCCGCGGTTGCAGCCAGCAGGGAAGCGAGGATGCCAAAGGCGCTGAAGCGCACAGAAACGTACTTCCGGGTTTTGTTCCAGCCAATCAAGGTTGTCCTAAGCCCTTCTTTTGAATGCCACTAGGCTAAGTCGGCAGCCGGGGTGGTTGGCGGTGATTGCCGTCACAACCGGCCGCCAAATTTACGAGCCTATCCGGCCACGGGCTGCGGCTTCTCTGCGCCTTTTTCCGCGACAATCTGGTAAGTCGTGTGGAACGCGGCGGTCTGCTTCACCATGGCGCCTACGGAGCAGTACTTTTCCTCGGAAAGGCGGATGGCTTCCTCCACCGCCGCTGGATCCACGTCGCACCCGGTGATCACGTGATGGATGCGGGTAGCGGTGAACACCTGGGGCGGACGCTCCGCCTGGTCGGCTTCGACGCGCACCTCATAGCCGGTGACGTGCTGGTGAAATTTCTGGCGCAGGATGGTGATGACGTCGAAGGCAGTGCATCCGGCCAAGCCTACGGCCACCAGTTCGATGGGTTTGGGACCGGTGGCCCCGGCGGCATCGTCCAAAATCAGGTGGTGGCCGCTGCCGGTGCGAGCCACGAATTGCCTATGAGTGCTAAGTGGTTGAGTAAGAGTAACTTTGGCTTCTGTCATGATTGCCCCCACGTGCTCTCCCTTTCCGGGATCACGCCAATAAATGCAGAGCTGTGGCGATTTGTTACAGCCACGAAGAACATCCCCAGATTTGGCCGCCAGAGATTGGCAAGGGAATCAGCGACGTTTTACGCGGCCAAATGTGGGGCACGCGATCGTCGCGACAGCCGGCAAGATGCCGGCGCTACAAGAAAAAGGCCCGCCATAATTGGCGGGCCGGGGTGAGAAGCCGGGTTTGGTTCTACTGATGGGCCGAGGGCGGCTCGGCTGAAGGCGCGGGCAGTGGCGCCATGGGCTGCGTGGCGGTCACACCGACTTCGGGCAGCGGCCGCTCCAAGGCGAGCGCCAATACCTGGTCCATGTTGTCCACGAATTGCAGCTTCATGGCCTTGCGCAGGTTTTCCGGCACGTCGGGGAGGTCCTTCTCGTTGTCCTTGGGAAGGATGACTTCGAAAAGCCCGGCGCGATGGGCAGCGAGCAGCTTTTCCTTCAGGCCGCCGATAGGCAGCACCTTGCCGCGCAGCGTGATTTCGCCAGTCATAGCCAGGTCGCGGCGCACAGGAATGCCGCTGAGAGCGCTGGCGATGGCGGTGCCCATGGTGATGCCGGCTGAAGGCCCGTCCTTGGGGATGGCGCCCTCGGGCACGTGCACGTGAATATCGAGGTTGCGGTAGAACTCGCGCGGCAGGCCCAGGCGGGCGGCGCGCGAGCGCACATAGGACATGGCCGCTTGTGCTGATTCCTGCATCACATCACCCAGTTTGCCGGTGAGCAGCAGCTTGCCCTTGCCGTCCACCACCGTGACTTCGGTGGTCAGGATGGAGCCGCCGACTTCGGTCCAGGCCAGCCCATTAACCAAGCCGACCTCATTTTTCTCGTGGACCGCCAGATCGCGGAACTTGGGCACGCCCAGAAATTCCTCGATATTGTCGGAGGTGATCTTGATGGCGTAGGTTTCGCCCTCTTTCACTACGCGACGCGCCACTTTGCGGCAGACGTTGCCGATTTCGCGCTCCAGGTTGCGCACGCCGGCTTCGCGGGTATAAGAGCGAATAATGCTGGTGATGGCTTCCTCAGTGAAGATGATGTTCTTGTCGGTCAGCCCCGCCTGCTCGCGCTGTTTGCGCACCAGAAACTGTTTGGCGATCTCGATCTTCTCCGCCTCGGTATAGCCGTGCAGGCGCAGCACCTCCATGCGGTCCTGCAGGGCGGGCGGGATGGTGTGCATCACGTTGGCAGTGGCGATGAAGAAGACCTGGGAAAGGTCGTATTCCACGTCGAGGTAGTGGTCCACGAACATGAAATTCTGCTCGGGGTCGAGCACTTCCAGCAGCGCCGCCGAGGGATCGCCGCGGAAGTCCATGGACATCTTGTCCACTTCATCCAGCATGAACACGGGGTTCTTAGTGCCCGCCTTCTTCATCATCTGGATGATCTGGCCGGGCAGGGCGCCGATGTAGGTGCGGCGGTGGCCGCGGATTTCGGCCTCGTCGCGCACGCCCCCCAGCGACATGCGCACGAACTTGCGTCCCGTGGCCTTGGCAATGGACATGCCCAGCGAGGTCTTGCCCACGCCCGGAGGTCCCACGAAGCAAAGGATGGAGCCCTTGGGATTCTTTACCAGCTGGCGCACCGCCAGGAACTCCAGAATGCGCTCCTTGATCTTCTCCAGCCCGTAATGATCTTCGTTGAGCACCTTCTCGGCGCGGGAGATGTTGCGGATTTCCTTGGAGCGCTTCTTCCAGGGCACGGCCAGCAGCCAGTCCAGGTAATTGCGGGAGACGGTGGACTCGGCCGACATGGGCGGCATGGCTTCCAGCTTTTTGAGTTCCTGGATGGCCTTCTCGTGAACTTCCTTGGGCATGCCGGCGGCGTCAACCTTCTTCTTTAGCTCGTCGAATTCGCTTTTCTCGCCGCGGCCCAGTTCCTTCTGGATGGCCTTGATCTTCTCGTTAAGGTAGTACTCTTTCTGCGCCCGCTCCATCTGCCGCTTCACTCGCGACTGGATAGTGCGGTCCATGTTCAGCTTCTCGATTTCGATATCGAGCACGTCGGCGATGCGGTTCAGTCGCTCGGCGGGATCGAAAATCTCCAGCAGTTCTTGTTTTTCTTCGATGGAGAGCTGCAGGTTGGCGGCGATAGTGTCGGTGAGCTTGGCAGGATCTTCCATGCGCACAGCGGCGATCATGGTCTCGTAATTCAGCGACTGGCAGAGCTTCACATACTGTTCGAACAGGGAAGTGACGCGCTGCATGCCGGCTTCAATGGCGGGAGTATTTTCCAGGTTGTAGCGGGCCAGGCGGACGCTGGCCTCCATGTAGCCGTCGTTGTCGGTGACCTGCAGGATCTTGCCGCGCTCGATGCCCTCCACCAGCACCTTGATGTTGCCGTCGGGCAGCTTCAGGCTCTGCACGATGTTGACCACCGTGCCCACCTGGTAGATTTCGTTGGGCTTGGGTTCGTCAATGCTGGCGTCGTGCTGGGTGGCCAGGAAGATCTTTTTGTCGGCGGCCAGCGCCTCTTCGAGAGCGCGCACGCTGGAGGCGCGGCCCACCACGAAGGGAGTCATCATGTAAGGAAAGATGACCACGTCCCGTATGGGCATCATGGGCAACTTTCGGGTCTCGAATTTTTCCTTAGTGGTCACCGTGGCTGGCTCCCTGGTCTGTTAGATTCGTTCCGCTCGCACTTTGCCTTCCGCTATTATCCCGCTTTTTCCATCATGGGGATGGAAACGTCGCGTTTCTCCACCATTTCGCGGGTGACCTCGAAGTCCTTCACCCGCTTCTGACCGGGGAGATGGTACATCAATTCCAGCATCAATTCTTCCAGAATCATGCGCAGGCCGCGGGCGCCCACCTTGCGGTTCATGGCCTCGCGGGCCACGGCGCGCAGGGCGTCGTCGCTGAACTTCAGCCGCACATTCTCAAACTCAAACAGGCGCTGGTACTGCTTCACAATGGCGTTCTTGGGCTTGGTCAGGATTTCGATGAGGGCAACTTCGTCCAGGTCATCCAGCACGCCCACCACCGGCATGCGGCCGACAAACTCGGGGATCAAGCCGAACTTAATCAGATCCTGGGGCTGAGCCTGCGCGAGCAGTTGGGTGTCGCGCTTCTTAGGACTGACTACTTCCTGCTCGCCATCCTCGCCGGCTTTGAAGCCCATGGCCTTCTTGCCCACGCGGCGGGCCACTATTTTCTCCAGGCCCACAAATGCGCCGCCGCAAATGAATAAGATGTTGGTGGTGTCCACAGGGGTAAATTCCTGGTGGGGATGCTTGCGCCCGCCCTGAGGCGGCACGTTGGCGATGGTGCCTTCCAGAATTTTGAGCAGGGCTTGCTGCACGCCCTCGCCGGAGACGTCGCGGGTGATGGACGGGTTCTCGTCCTTGCGCCCGATCTTGTCTACTTCGTCAATGTAGATGATGCCGGTCTGGGTGCGGCCCACGTCGCCGTCGGCGGCCTGCAGCAGCTTGAGGATGATGTTCTCCACATCCTCGCCCACATAGCCGGCCTCGGTCAGGGTGGTGGCGTCCACGATGGCGAAGGGCACATCCAGCATCTTAGCCAGGGTCTGGGCCAGCAGCGTTTTGCCAGTGCCGGTGGGGCCGATCAACAGGATGTTGGACTTGGTCAGCTCCACATCGCTGTTGCGCTGGCGGTTCATGTAAATGCGCTTGTAGTGGTTGTAGACGGCGACCGCCAGCTTCTTCTTGGTGGTTTCCTGGCCGATCACGTACTGATCGAGGAAGGTCTTAACCTCCTGCGGCTTGGGCAGGTGGTTGGGAGTGGCGGCAGCAGCGTGGGTTTCAGCGCGGTCATCTTCCAGGATGGAATTGCAGACCGCCACGCATTCGTCGCAGATGTAAGCGCGCGGGTAGTCACTGGGGGAGGAAATCAGCTTGGCTACCGCGTCCTGCGACTTGTGGCAGAACGAACAACGCAGAATTTCGTCCGAACCCGATCTGGTCTTCACGGAACTTAATTCCTCCCCGCAGTTGCCGGTCACAGAGTTCCGCCAGTCCGGCTACGCGCTTAAAACTCCCGCGGTCCGCACGCCCGGCGCAGGCCGCGAATAGGCGATATTACCTCTATCTGGTGTTGTAGATGATATCGTCTATGATTCCGTACTC
>JBLMXE010000223.1:0-3858 GCA_050257615.1 Chlamydiota bacterium
TTATCGGGCGCTACCTTCGGCCTACAGCGCGAGCAGAGACAGCCCAAGCCTGTAGGAGCGACAGCTGCGGCAGCGCCCGGCCAGAAATTCAGATGCGGGGCAGAGCATACCAGCTGCCGTCTGCCTAAATCCTTTATTTCCAGTTTTGTTCGGATTCCGGAAATTTTCTTTACAATTCTCGATTGCGGACAATAACCGCCTTGTTTGCAATGGCTTACGTAAATAATTTCCGGTCGGGCTATCCGCCCCGGGGAAGGCCAGTCTCGCCAAAAGCCCTAGGTGCCAGCCTGGGGTTTCTCGGCGGCGGCCAATTGACGCACGGTGGCAATGAAGGCGGTCGTGGCACGGGGGAGGGTGCGGTCGCGGCGATAGGCCAAGCCTAACTCCCGCCATAGCTGGGCGTCCTCCAGGGGAATCAGCTTTACAATTCCGGCGCGAACCTCATCGCGGGCAAAGCTGGCGCCGATCAGCGAAATGCCCAGCCCGGCGGCCACGAAGCTCTTGATCATCCCGATGCTGGGCAGCTCCATCCTTACCTGCAGATCGGCGTTAAAGGGGCGGAAAATCTTGTCCAGCATGCGGCGCGTGTGCCCGGTCTTGGGAAACAGCAGCGGTTCCTTGGCGATGTCGCGCACGCTCAGCACTTCCCGCCGACTGAGGGGGTGCTGGCGGCTGACCATGACCATGAGCAGGTCGCGGAATATGGGATGCACCTTCAAGCTGGGAGATTTCACGGGCAGGGTAACGATGCCCACATCAATGGCGCCGTTCTCCAGTTTTTCCACGATTTTGTAGCTGAAGTTGCGGTAGATGCTGATCTGCACCTGGGGATGCAGGCGGCAGTATTCGGCAAAGACGTGGGGCAGCACGTAGAGGCAGGTGGCCTCGTTGGCGCCGATGAGCAGCGTGCCGCGGGGCGTCTTGCCCTGATCAGCGATGGCCAGCAGGGAGTCGTCCTTCAGTTTCAGCAGGCGCTCGGCGTAGTCGTGCAGCACCCGGCCGGCCGGCGTGAGCCGCACCAGCTTGCCGGAACGGTCCAGGAGCTTGCTGCCGTATTCCTGCTCCAGCTGCCGGATCTGTGCGCTGACCGCCGACTGCGAGCGAAATACCTTTTCCCCGGCGCGCGAAAAACTTCCCTGCTTGGCGACCTCGAGGAATGTGACCAGCTGATCGAAATCCATAAGTTGGCGTGATTATAGTCCGCGTGGGTCGCTTTGCCGCTCCGGAACTTCTGCGCCGCTGATACACGCGGATCTACGCGGATGAAAGACGTTGCAGGCAACGTCTCTACCGAAAGGCGTTTTCAGGGCGAGTGCAGCTTCAATTTGCCAGCGGCTCTTGTACCGGAATAACCCAGGCGCCGCCGGGCACCAGGGCTTCTTGCCGCTGCAATCTTTCCAGAATCGGCGCCCAGGTTTCGGCTTCGGTGCACGGCGGTTGCAAAGGCTCCACCCGGAGCAGGGGAAGATTGAAGTCGCTGAGCAGATGCATGGCGAGCGGGCTGCCGGTGAGCCGGACGTGATTGCGCAAGACGCGGCGCAGCCACCGCCTTTCCGTCATCTCCACCTGGGCCAGGCGAACCGATTCCTGGTTGAGGGCAAGCGGAGCGTCTGAGTCCTGCAGCAGGTAGGCCAGGCCGCCGGTCATGCCCGCGCCCAGGTTGGCGCCCGCCTGGCCCAGCACCAGCACCACACCCGCAGTCATATACTCGCAACAATGCTGTCCTGCTCCTTCCACCACGGCCAGCGCCCCGCTATTGCGCACGGCGAAGCGCTCGCCGGCGCGCCCAGCGACGTACAGCTCGCCGGCGGTTGCGCCATAGAGCACGGTGTTGCCCGCCAGCACATCGCCGCGCCGCGAAGCCTCCGGTCCATGGGTGATCACCACCGTGCCCCCGCTCAGCCCCTTGGCCACGTAATCATTAGCTTCCCCCAGCAGGCGGAAATGCATGCCGGAGGTCAGAAAAGCGCCAAAGCTCTGGCCCGCGACACCCAAAAATTCATAGCTCAGCGGGACCAGGCCCGCGGCATCGCCTCGGCGGACCAACTCGCCGCTCAGGTGCGCGCCGATGGCGCGATCGCAAGTGGTGATGCGGAAACGGCGTCGCCGCCCGGGCAGTTCCTGCATCTCTTCTGAAGCCTGCATCATTTGCCGGTGCAAGCGGCTGAAATCTTCACGTGGGCAGGCCGGCTGCGGCGGGCCCTGCACCGATTCCAGCAAATTTCCCAACGCTCGTCGCGCTCCGGGGTTGCGCGGACGAAGGCGTTCCACCGCACCCACAATGTCATCAATGGAGGCGGCTCCCAGACTGGCGAGCATCTGCTGCACATCGGCGGCCAGGGCGCGGAAATAGTGCATCACCATCTCCGGCTTGCCGGCGAAGCGGGTGCGCAGCTTTTCATCCTGGGTGGCGATGCCGACGGGACAAGTATTCAGGTGGCACTGGCGGGCCATGACGCAGCCGATAGCCAGCAGAGCGGCGGTGGCGAAGCCGAATTCTTCCGCGCCCAGCAGCGCCGCAATGATCACGTCGCGGGCAAACTTGAGCCCGCCATCCACGCGCAGGCGCACGCGGCCACGCAACCCGGCACGTACCATCGAAGAATGCGCGTCGCGCAGGCCTACTTCCCAGGGCAGCCCGGTGTTATTGATGGAAGTCATGGGCGAGGCCCCGGTGCCGCCGTCGTGGCCGCTGATGGTGATAACGTCCGCGCCCGCCTTGGCCACGCCGGTGGCGATCATACCAACGCCGCCGCTGGAAACCAGCTTGACTCCGATGCGGGCGTGGGGATTCACGGCGCGCAGATCGTAGATCAACTGCGCCAGATCCTCGATGCTGTAGATGTCGTGGTGAGGCGGCGGCGAAATCAGGGTCATGTTGGGCACGGCGTGACGCAGCCGCGCAATGTAGGGCGTGACCTTGCTGGCCGGCAGCTGGCCACCTTCGCCCGGCTTGGCGCCCTGTGCGATCTTGATTTCCAGTTCGTCGGCGTGGACCAGGTACTCCGTAGTCACGCCGAAGCGAGCCGAGGCCACCTGCTTGACGCGGTTGTTGGCCAGGCCGCCGTGGCGGTAAACCCGCGGGTCCTCGCCGCCTTCGCCGGTATTGCTGCGCGCGCCCAGCCGGTTCATGGCGATGGCGAGAGTACGATGCGCCTCCGGGGAGATCGCGCCCAGCGACATCGCCTGGGTGCTGAAGCGGCTGAGGATAGAAGCTTCGCTCTCCATGTGAGCGTGGGGCGCAGGAGCCGCTGAAGGAACAATTTCCACTAAGGCGCGGATGGCTGCGCGCACCTCGCCGGCATCAGCGAAGGCCCGATACGTATTCTCGCTTGGCGACTTGATGTACTGATGCATTCGGCGGACCACGTCGGGAGAATTGCCGTGCGCCTCTCCCTGGTGGCGGAAGCGGTACAGCCCGGCATCGCGCAGTTCGGCGTTCCCGGAAGCAAACGCCGCCGCATGCGTGTCTAGAGCGTCTTGCAGGAGTTCGGGCAGATTCTTGCCGCCCAGGGCGGAATGAGCGTCCTCAAAGAAGCGCTGGCAGACTTCGCGATCCAGGCCGACGATTTCGAATAGCTGGCTGTTGCGATAGCTGGCCATGGTGGAGACGCCCATGCGCGCCATCACCTTGCGCAGGCCCGCTTCCAGCGCCGTGCGGAAGTTAGACGGACCATTTTTGGCTTCCGCCGCCAGTTCCAAAGACAACCAGGGAAAAACGGCGGAAGCACCGGCTGCGACCAGCAGCGCCACGTGATGGGTGTCAATCGCCTGCCCGGTTTCGACGACCAGCGGGGTTTGCCAGGCGCCGGCTTCGACCATGGATTTCCAAGCCGCGGTTGTGGCCAGCAGGGCAGG
>JBLMXE010000224.1:0-4906 GCA_050257615.1 Chlamydiota bacterium
TCCACAATCAACATGCGAAGATTCTGGTCGGCCAAGGGGAACTCCTCAAATGGCGGTTACACCGGCTAGAGATGAAAGCCGTAGTTACTCGGCCCCATGTTGAGCTACTCGCGAAGGTGAAAATGACATCTCCCGCTTGAATTGAGCATTTCTGCACCCCACTAGCCCCACCCCGAGAGAGCATCATTGTATCTGGATTCCACAAGTTGGAATCGGGTTGCCTAGGGGAGAGGCAGTTCTCAATTCTCGGTACTCAGTGTGCAGCGATGTGAAAGCCCCCAGTGTGCAGCGGTGTGGAAGCCCCGGACTTCAGTTCGGGGGATCAGGTGCTCTCAACGGATTGGGCTTTAGCCCCTGAAGTCCGCCCATGAGGGCTGAAACCAAGATTTTTACTGGGAGGGCTGAAAGCCCTGCGCTTTCACACGAGTGTGAGCAATATTCGGAAGGCGACGGCCCCCCCTAGGCAGGTACAGCCTTATTGAGGATGGGGTAGCCATCGGTCTTGTGAGCCTTCAGGGGCAGGGTAAAGGAGAAGGTGCTGCCCGTGCCGGGAGTGCTGGTGACGCGTAGCTGCCCGTGATGAGCCTCCACGATGCGCTTAGTGATCGCCAGTCCCAGCCCGGATCCGTCGCGAACCGTGCGTCCGTGCCGGACTTGCGCGAACTCATCAAAAATCCGCGCCTGGTCTTCCGGAGCTATGCCGATTCCGTTGTCCTGAACACTGATCTCCGCCTGGCGCTGTTCCGCATGATGGCGGAGACGAATGGCAATGGCGCCGCCAGCGGGAGTGAATTTCATGGCGTTGCCTACCAGGTTGATCAAGACCTGCTCAATACGCTCCGCGTCGAGTTCGGCCCGCAGTGGGCGGGTGGGCAATTCTACGGTCAGCTGCAGTTGACGGCTGCGCGCCTCCTGGTGAAACAGAGCGGCTACTCCGTTGATCAGACGCTTCAGGTCGGTGAGGACGAAATCCATCTTCATCTTGCCGGATTCGATCTGGTTGATGTCGAGCATGGAGTTGACCATGCGAATCAGGCGCTTGCAGGCGGCGATGGATTCGGTCAGGGTCTCGCGCTCGCTCTCATCCAGGCGGTCCTGCAGGCTTTCCTCCAGCATGGCGTTATAGCCCAGAATGACGCTCAGAGGAGTGCGCAGCTCGTGGGTGGCAACGCTGAGAAAGTTGGATTTCAATTTGTCCAACTGGTGCAGTTTGCGATTGGCCGCGGCCAGTTCCTCGTTATTGCTCTTAAGTTCGCTGATGAGGGCCGCGTTTTCCAGGGCCAGAGCGGTCTGGCTCGACAGGCCCTGGAGGAAACGTACTGCAGAAGCATGAAATTCATAGGGCGCCCGGCCATTATGAGCGCAGAGCACGCACACCAGGTGGCTAGCGGCAATCCCCGGGACCAAAGCATAAGAGCGCACCTGGTAAGCCTGGGCCCAGGAAGCAGCAGCCTCATCGTGGTCCAGGTCTGTAACAACCAAGCCACGCTGCAGGGAGCGCTGCAAAGACAAGGAATTGAGCGCATGGCCGAGAGCCGGAGAGCCGTTGCCCTTCCACTGGCCCTCCTCCGGGGTGAGCAGGCAGGCATAGTCCAGGCCCAGAACGCCCCGCACGGCGTCGGATATCTCTGCAGTCATGGTGGCGACATCCTGCGACTGCGTGACCGTCCAACTGATGCGGTAAAGAGCGTCAATTTCGGAGAGACGCTTGCGCTCCAGAGAGCGACGTACCGCCTGCTTGAGTTCCTCCACCTCGATGGGCTTAAGCAGGTATTCGTAAGCGCCCAGTTGCACTGCCTCCAGAGCGGAGGCGACCGAGCCATAGCCGGTCATCATCACCGTGACGGTGAGAGGAGAGCGCTTGCGAACCTCGGCCAGTACGCCCAAACCGTCCACACCCGGCATCTTGAGATCGGTGAGGACCAAGTCGTAGTGGCGCTGGCGGATGGCTTCGACGGCTTCCTGGCCGCTACTGGCAGGCTCCACGTCATAGCCTTCCTGCTGCAGGATGGCGCGGGTGGTCAGCAGTATGGCAGGCTCGTCGTCCGCGATCAGGATTTTGGCGGTGGTTGAAACCATGACCAGCAGTTGAGCAGCGCGTGCTGCTGAATTGGATGCAGCCGGCGTGCCTGGCGTCTAGCTGTTGCCCGCGACGGTGCGTAATTTTCCCGGCAGAAAATGATAGGGCGGCCAGGGCCCGCTGATCAGGATTTCACAATTCTTCAGCTGCTTGGCGGCCATGGTATAGCGGTTCTGATACTTGTCCACCGACTTGTGCTCGATGAGGTGGGCGATGTCAATGAGCATGCCGTCGGCGTCAACCTTTTTGCAGGTAATTTCCTCATCCAGGGGATTGAAAAGGCGGTGAACCTGGACGGAAAGGGCGCGGGCCTTGGTTTGGCGCTCGCGCTCGCGGGCCGCCTGGACACGCAGCTTGGAAAGGTATTCGCCGCCCACCGTGGCCGGCAGTTCGATATTAGTCATGACTTCGCGCAGGGAGCCGTCGTGAATGACGACCTTGAGGTGCATTTCGGCCTTGCCCCGCAGCCGTTGGACGGTTTCGCCAAAGGTGCGGCGGTTGGAACGCACCGCCTGGCGCAGAGCGTCGTCGGTGTCGAATATGGTGCCAAAGCGGAAGGGCAGCACGGTCATGGTGCGGAAGCAGGCGCTGACCACGCGGGCGTGCTCCAGTATGGCTTTCTTTTCCAGTTCGCCGTTGCGCTGGTATTCGCTGACGATGACTGCAAATTCGCCGCTGGGATAGCTAAGGACCGGGGCCGCGTCCACTCCATTCAGTCCCTCTAAAATAAAAGGGCGCCGGGAGCGGGCGCCATTGGTGGATTGCTGCTCTGTAAGGCAGTATGCGTACCAGGCCATATCAGTGTCTCCAGTCGCGCGCCAGAGCACAAAATGAACTCTGGCAAAGGCGAAGTATCGGTTGTCGAGCGATCGAATCTGGGAAAATAGCGCCAGGTACTACGACGAGACTGGACGCTTACCGCGTCCACTGTTTATCTTAGAACGTTTCACGATTAAATGGCAACTAATTCTGTGCAGGCGAGGAGGGGATTACTGAATTTCAGTAAGGTCGAGGGGGCGAACATCGTGCCGAGAAATGAAACAGGGCATCGAAAGGGCCGCCTTCCAAAACTCATAACTCCGCTAAGACCGTATTTCTGAGGCATTTCCAGGCAACCAACCACGGCGAACACCTCGAGCGGGGACGGGAAAACCGAATTTCCCGTGGACAGGAAAACCAGGAATCCGGCTTGCCTCAGCGAGCTACGCCTTAATTTTTGTCTTTTCCTCGCGCGCGGCCGCCGCTTCCTGAATGCCTCGCTCCACGACACGTTTCATTTCGTCGAGAGGGGCGGGCTTCCCCGTCCAGATTTCAAATTGGCGGGCGGCCTGATGCACAAACATCTCGGCCCCGGAGATGATCTGCACCCCTTTGGCCTGCGCCATCCTGACCAGGGGGGTCTCAGCCGGTGAATACACCATTTCCAGCAGATAGCGGGCGTTGATCTCATTTTCGCCAAGCGGCGAGTCCTTGCTTCCGCCCATGCCCACGGGAGTGGCGTTGATGATGACATCAAAAGCCATTTTCTTGAGGTCGGGACGGCGCGCTTGGCGGGCGTGCGCCTGGCGGGCCAACTTCTGCGCGGGAGCGGGTGTGCGGTTGAGGATGTACACTTCTGCCCCCCGCTCTTTCAGGCCAAAGACGGCGGCACGCGCGGCGCCCCCCGCGCCCAGAACCAACACCTTGGCGTTTTCGAGTGGCAGGCGCTGCTCCAAGGGGCGCACCACCCCCGCCACGTCGGTGTTGAAGCCGTAGAGTTTGCCGTCGGGGCCGCGCACGACCGTGTTGCAGGCCCCCACCCGGGTGGTATGCGTGTCGCAATTATCCAGGTGCTTCACAATGATCTCTTTGTAGGGCATGGTGATGCTGAGCCCGTGAAGGGGGATATCGCGCACGCAAGCCAGCAGATCGTCCAGCGTCTTGGCATGCAGCGCCAGGTACACGGCGTTCACATTCTCCCGGCGGAAAGCGGTGTTCATCGCCAGGGGAGAGAGCGAGTGGGCCACCGGATCGCCGGCCACGCCGTACACTTTGGTAGCGGCATCCACCTGCTCGATGCGATAGATATCGCGCAGGGCACGGGCGGAAATTTGGCCCGGAGCGGTCTCCTCCCCGGGCCCGGCGGCGGCGAAGGTGAAAACGCTGCCCGCGCGCACCCCTAATATCCGGCTGATGATGCCCTGTTCGCCCATGCACAAGCCGACAATGGAATGTTGCCGGCTTTGCTGCTCCAGGAATCTCATCATAACCACATTGTCATCGAGAGACGTAGCCGTAGTTACCAATTTGTAAAATTCAGCCGGATAGACGACCATCCTTTGGAAGGTCTCGCCGAGCTTGCGGGTAGCACGAAAGTCATGAAAAGAAAGGAGCAGGGCGGCGCGGCTGCGAAGGCGCTGCAGGTCGGCGCGGCGGGCGGCCATGGCGCTCTGCAGTTCCAAGTCAACAATCTGGCAACCGCTAGCCACTGCCTTGGAAAGCACGGCCAACTGGCGCTCCACCGAACCGCGAAATTTTCCCCCATTGGCGGCGCGACGGCAGGTGGCGATGATCACCAACTGTGACTGTCCTTCCAGAAGGCGCTTGATTTTGGGAAGAACGGCGGCAGGCTGGGCGAGATAGTCTAACCTAAACTCCAGCAATGGGTTATCACGGGCCAACGATTCGGCCTTGGCGATCATTTCCGCGGCATCGGAGCTGGCAATGGCCACACAAAGCCGAGGCATGCGCAGCGGCAGAAGCCGGGGCACGTGAGTGGATTGCGCCGCAATCATGGAAGCGGATTCGGGCGCGATATTACAGGCGTGGGCGGGTGATATGCAACAG
>JBLMXE010000225.1:0-16574 GCA_050257615.1 Chlamydiota bacterium
AACGCGGTTTGCGCAGCTCCTACCTCCACCGTGGCCTGCCTGCTTGACGGCGTACTGGCCAGCGGCACCAAGAGCGGCTATCTGTTTACCGTGACTCCGACCGCCGGCGCGGGTGGCTTGAACACCCAGTACGAGACGGAAGGCATTCCTCAGACCGCCAACCAGACCGGCGTGCGCAGCTTCTGCTCCGTGGAAGATGCCGTCATCCGCTGGAAGTCCAGTGGCGCGATCGGTACTGAGGCCGCCTGCCAGGCCCTGCTGGCTCTGCAGTAATGCTGGCTGGCTGACGCTGGGCGGGGGAAGTATTTCCGCAAAGGGGACAGGACAAAGATCCTGTCCCCTTGTTTTGTTTTTGCAGAAGGAGAGGTTGGCTGACGCCTGCCGGCCGGTGGCCTACTCAACGGTTTTTGCTGGAGTGGGGATCAGACCTGAAATCCGGCCTCAACGCTCTGCGCGCGCCATCCGTCCCTTGGGCGCGGCCGGTTGCGCCGGCGCCAGCGCGGTGGACTTCCTCAGCACCAGGTTCGTGATCAGAACGTATTCCGTGCCTTTGGGGGCGGGGGTCTCGCGCTTCACCTCATTCATCAGCGCGTTAAACGCCAGCGTGGCCAGCTCGGTTTGCGACATCTGCACCGTGGTCAAGGGCGGAATCATGAACTGCGCCAGGCGAATGTCGTCAAAGCCCACCAGCGAAAGGTCTTGCGGAACGCGCAGCCCAAATTCGAAGGTTTCGCGCATCACCCCGATCGCGCTCACGTCATTGGAACAGATGATGGCGGTGGGGCGCAGACGCAATCCCGCCAGCTTGCGGAAGGCCTCCATCCCGCCCTCCATGGTGTGATCTCCAATCACCATCAGCTCCGGGGAAACTTCCAGCCCGATCTCCTGCATGGATTCTTCAAACGCCACCCGGCGGGCCAGCGCCGACTTGAGCTGCAGCGGTCCGGTCACGAAGGCGATGCGCTGGTGGCGCAGCGCCGCCAGATGCTGCACCGCTTGCCGGATGCCGTGCCGGTAGTCAATGCGCAGGTTGCTGATGCGCGGCAGCGGCGGCCCTACGTCCACAAATACCAGCGGCACTTTGCGGAAGCGCAGGTTTTCCAGCAGCCCTTCCTCCATGCCGAAGGTCATCACCGCCACCCCTTCCACCCGCCGCTCGATCATGCGCCGCACCGCCAGTTCCATGCGTTTGGGATCGTGCACCGTGGAGGTGAGGAGAATCTCGTAATTGTGCTGCACCGCCAGGTCTTCGAATACCTGAACGATCTCCGGGAAAAAGGGATTGGTGATTTCGGAAACGATCAGGCCGAAGATGCGGCTGCGCCCGGAGACCAGCGCCCGCGCCTGCGTGTTGGGGTAGTAGCCCAGCTCGTCAATGACTTTCCAGACGCGCTTGACCAACTGCGGGTCCACCGTCGGAACACGATTGATGGCCCGCGACACGGTCGCGGTGGAGACTTTGGCGCGCCTCGCAATTTCTCGTATGTCCATGGAATATACGGGTGCCGGCCCTGAGCAGCGCTAGCATACTACAAGAACACGTCTTGACCGGGGTGCCGCTTCAGTCCGCGCTCGCGGTCACCGCCGTGTTGCGGGCCGCCTCCGCCACCCGAATCAGTTCCGGCAGCACCCGCCCGAACGGGCTGCGGCTTGGCTCCCCGAACGCAAAGTACAGATCTCGGAACAGTGGATACAGCCGCCCATAGACCTGCTGTGCTTCCGGATCGGGCCTGTAAGTGCGATGTGGCGGACAAACCTTGCCCTGCGCCTCCTCCACCGTTTTGAATGTGCCCGCGGCCAGGAAGGCGAAAATCGCCGAGCCCAGCCCCACCACGTTGCCGCTGGGCACCAGCACCGGCCGCCCCAGCACGTTGGCATATACCTGGTTGAGGACCGTGTTCTTCAGCGCAATTCCCCCGCCGTTGATCACCCGCTTGATCTCCACCCCGTGCTCCGCCATGCGGTCCAGGATCACCCGCGTGTGCAGCGCCGTTCCCTCGATGGCGGCAAACAGTTCGTCCTGCGCCGTGCTCTGCAGGTTCCACCCCAGCGTGATGCCGCGCAGGTTGGGATTCACCAGCACCGTGCGGTCGCCGTTATCCCAGGTCATGCGCAGCAGGCCCGTCTGCCCGGCGCGGTAATTCTCCAACCCGCGGCTGAGCGTGTTCACGTCGCTCCCGGCGCGCGTGGCGATGGCGCTGAAAATATCGCCCACCGCCGAGAGCCCCGCCTCGATCCCCGTGCGCTGCGGATGCACGCTGCCATGCACCACGCCGCAAACTCCGCGCACCAGCTTGGGCGACTGGGTGATACCGATGATGCAGGTTGAGGTGCCGATCACGTTCACCATGTCATCGGCTTGGCAGCCGGCCCCGATCGCGTCCCAGTGCGCGTCGAATGCTCCCACAGGAATGGGAATGCCCGCCTTCAGACCCAGCTTCTCTGCCCAGTAGGGCGAGAGGCGCCCCGTGATCTGATCGGACGTCGCATATTCCCCGTCTAGCTTCTCGCGAATGCCGGCCAGCAGCGGATCAACCTTGACTAGAAATTCTTCCGGCGGCAGCCCGCCCAGGTCCGCGTTCCACATCCACTTATGACCCATGGCGCACACGCTGCGCTTGACCTGCCGCGGATCGCTGATGCCGCAGAGCGTGGCTGCCACCATGTCGCAATGTTCCAGGGCGGAAACAAGCTCGCCGCGCCGCGCCCCATTGTGCCGCAGCCAGTGCAGCAGCTTGGAGAAGCCCCACTCCGAGGAATAGACCCCGCCGCACCACTTGATGGCCTCCAGCCTCTCACGGTGCGCAGCTTCCGTGATTTCCGCCGCCTCGCCCTTGGCCCGATGGTCGCACCACAAATAGTATTCGCCCAGCGGCTTCAGGCCCTCGCCCACGAGAATTACCGAAGAACCCGTCGTATCCAGGGCAATGCCTTTCACCTGATCCCCGCTCACGCCCGCCTTCTTCAGCGCCGCCCGCGTCGCCTCCGCCAGCGCCCGCATGTGGTCTTCGTGCGACTGCGTAGCGTATTCCGGATCGTCGCGCCGGCGATGCAGCGGGTATTCGGCTATCGCCGACTCCAGCAGCCCGCGCTCGCTGTCCACCAGCGAAACCCGCACGCTCAGCGTTCCGAAATCAACACCTGCCACAATGGCCATTCAGCAGCCTCCCTCCGGCCGGTTGTGCCAGTACATCTGCCAGCCCAAGTAGCGCCTAGCCGCCTCATGAACCGAAGACGCAACCGTGGACAGGTTGGCCGCCACGTGGTGCTCGAACCCGTTGGCGCAAATGTAATGGAGCAACTTCTGCAGCTTCGGAATCTGCACCACGCCCGCACCTCCGAAGGTGTTCAGCGGATCGTCGGTGAACCACCCCTCGCCGGCGTAGCCGCGAATCACGCCCGCGGTGTCGTCGGTGGAGAAGCGGGCGAAGCTCATGGGGCTGGGCCGTACCCGCCCCACGCAGGTGCCGAAGGTGTTCTCTTTTCCCACCGTGCCCGCGATGATTTCCTGAAAATCCATTTTCACATCTGCAAAAAAGTGCTTGGGCAAATTGGAACAGTGGAAGCACACTGCCTTATCGGGATCGGAGCCGTAGTTGTTGTTCCAATCCAGCAACGCCGATGGCGTGCCTGAGGCCAGTCGCAGCACGTGCATGGCCAGCACTCCGCAGATGTCCACCTCGCAGGCGCTGGACATCAGCTCGTTGCTCATCATGCTCATCACCGTGCACGGCACCACGCCCAGGTTCTCTTCGATCGAAGTCCAGCACTGCACGGCGCTGATCTGCAGGTCGGCCGCCTGCATCCACTGCTCTACCACCGCTGCCAGCTTCGCCATCTTGAGCAGGGCCGGGGCGGGCACCCCGGAAGTAGTGACATATTTCTGAATCGCGGTCAGTTTGGCCTGCGCCGCCTCGTCCGTGTCCTTCATGCCTTCAATCCGGCCCAGCACTTCGGAAAGGTCCAGCGTCTCCACCGAAATCCCGTTCGCCTCCAGCACCTTCTCGCTGTAGCGCACCGTGTTGAACGCCGCCGGGCGCGCCCCGATGCTGCCGATGCGCAGGTTCTTCAGCCCGTTCACAATCCGGCACACCCCGGCAAACCACTCCAGGTCCTTCCTGAATTCCTCGGAATCGGGGCTCACCGTGTGCAGCGCGGTCAGCGAATAGGGAATGCCGTACTGCCGCAGGTTGTTGCACACTGACATCTTGCCGCAGAAGCTGTCCCGCCGCGCCGCGATGGTCATCTTGGCCGGCGTATCGGGCGTGGCCTGGATCAGCACCGGAACCTGCAGCCGCGCCAGTCGCAGGGTGTCGGCCACCGCGCGCTCGTCGCCGAAGTTGGGCAGGGTTACGATTATCCCGTCCAGGCCGCCGCTGTGTTTGCGGAACAGCTCGGCGCAGCGTTTCGCCTCCTCGTGGGTTTCCACCGCCCCGTGCTTGCTCTGTTGGGCATCCAGTACAACCGCGTCCATGCCCGCGCTCTCCAGCGCCCTGATCATCTCCGCGCGTCCGGATTTGGCCAGGTGGTCGGGGAAAAAGCCCCGGTTCCCAACGACCACCCCCATGGTCATTTTTCTAGGAGTGCTTGCCATGTGTTTCCTCCCCGCCCTCCTGCCCCCGTCCTGGCGCGAAATGGTAGGAATAAAAGATGCCCAGGAGGAAGAGCAGCCCGCCCCACCAGGCGCCGGCATGAAGATGAAAAAGAACTGTGCGATATTGCGGCGGATGCGCCAGTTCGTACAGTCCGGCGGCCAGAATCAGCCCTCCGTTCACCAGCAGCGAAAGTCCGATGAAGAACCAGATCGAGATTGTGCGGCCCGAGAACATAGCCTTCACCAAACCATAATGTTAAAAATCACGAACGCCAGACCCACCACCACCGCCAGGAAGGCCGGGCGTTTGTAAAACACAACTTGCGCCTCCGAAGGCAGCGGCGTCACGCCATACACTAGGCCAGTCAACTCCTCCGCCGGCCGCGGCTTGGTCATGTAACTGACCACCACCGTCACCACCACGCAAACCGTCCACGACCACAGCGCCCGGTACATGTCCTCCGCCATGACGCGCGCGTGCGGAGACAGCGCCACGTAGCGCAGCGCCTGCGGGTCCGCCTTCACCCACGCCCACATCCCCATCGAGGAAAGCGTCCCGATCAGCAGCCCCCAGAATCCGCCTTCCGAAGTGGTGCGCTTCCACAACATGCCCAGAATCACGGTTCCAAAAAGCGGAGCAATAAAAGTGGCAAACAGCGCCTGCACGTAATCCATGATGCTGGCGAACTGCATCACCAGGTAGGCTGTGCCCACGCTGATCAGCACCCCCAGCACCGTGGTCCAGCGCCCCATGTTCACGTAGTGCCGGTCGCTGGCCCGCTTGTGAATGAGCGCCCGGTAAATATCGTACGTCCAGACCGTGGTAAAAGCACTGACGTTGCCCGCCATCCCCGACATGAAACCGGCTATCAGCGCGGTGATGCCCAGGCCCAGCAGCCCCGGCCCGCAGTAGCGTGCCAGCATCAGCGGCAGAACCTCGTTATAGCTGTGTCCGCCGTTGGCCACCGCCGCCGTTTCGCCCGTCAGTTTCACCGGCAGAACGGCCAGCGCCAGCAGCCCGGGCAGAATCACTATGAACGGCACCATCATCTTGAAGGCCGCCCCGATGATGGGCGCCATCTTCGCCGCCCTCAGGTCCTTGGCCGCCAGCACCCGCTGCACTACCAGGAAGTCAGTGGTCCAATAGCCGAACGAAATCACCCACCCCAGCCCAAACACAATCCCCGTCCAATGAATTCCCATGGGATTGTTGCTGAACGAGCCTAGCGTAGACCACAAGTGGGTGTATTCCGCCGAAGCATTGTGGGCGATGCGCGCCTCGAGCGCCGTCCAGCCTCCGGCGTCAATCAGCCCCAGGATGGGGATGAGCAGCGACCCTGCCCAGATCAGCACGAACTGCAGCACTTCGTTAAAAATCGCCGAGCGCAGCCCGCCCAGCGCCACGTACACCGCCACCGTCAGCGATGATACCCAGATGCTGAAGTTGATGTTCCACCCCAGCACCACCTTCATCACCAGCGCCATGGAATACATGTTGATGCCGCTCATCAGCACCGTCATGAAGGCGAAGGAAATCGCCGCCAGCGCCCGGCTGGATTCTCCATAGCGCAGCTTCAGGTACCCGGGCACGGAGTGCGTTTTGGAAATGTAATAAAACGGCATCATCACCAGGCCCAGGAACAGCATGGCCGGGATGGCGCCGATCCAATACCAATGCGTCGCCAGGATGCCGTACTGGTAGGCCGCCGCCGCCCATCCCATCAGTTCCAGCGAGCCCAGGTTGGCGGAAAGAAAACTGAGGCCGGCCACCCAGGCGGTCATCTCCCGGCCCGCCATGAAAAAATCTTCCCCCGTCTGCGAGCGGCCCTTTAAATAAAGACCGATGGCCAGCACCAGGGCGAAGTAAAACACAATGATGGCCACGTCCACTCCCGACAAGTGCACCAGCGTGCTGGCGGCGTATAAGGGCGAAATGGGCATCAGGCGGCCTTCTCCAGTTGCCTGGAAACGTCTCCGGCGGAGGTGGTGGGAAGCATAGCAGTGTTACACGGGGTTGGCGCCGTGAGGCGCAAGCCCGGAGGAAGCTGCAAATCAGGTTGCAGGTGCGGCAGTGGCATGAGCGGCTTCCGGTAGCGAGCAGGGCAGTAAGTAAGCGTTTACCGAAACCCTCAACCTAAGGGACTCCCCCGCCTTTGTCAACCGTCTTTTCCGCCCTTCGCCGATTTTCACTCCTTCCCCGGCGGCCTCGATCATGTGCGCCGCGACCCGGCGCCGGCCTTATGCACGCTGCAGCCTGACTCTGCCCATGCCGACCGCAGCCCGAAAAGCGATACAAGTCTCAGGCTAGATACAAGGACCTGCTTTTTCACTGCCACTGCCGCTTGTTGTTGTGGCTCGCGACGGATAACCTCGTAAACAAAAAGTCCGAACGGAAAGACGCGCACTCGCCCTTGGCCATTCTCTTTCTTTCGCGACCTCTGCGGGATTCCCTGCGCTCTCTGCGTTGAGGGTCTTGCCTTGCTAGAATTCCCCTGATGCGAATGCTACCCTGCTTGGCCGTCCTCGCACTGGTCATTCCCATGACCCTCTCCGCGCAAAAGAAGAAGCCCCGCTCCTACCGCAGCCTCGGCGACAAGCCCGTCTCCGTCCGCCTCGGCCTGGCCACCAACCTGCCCCAGCAGCTCGCCAAATGGCGCGTCGTCCGCATGCCCTTCCGCTCCGCCGGCCTCACCCCCCGCCAGCGCAAAATGGTCGAAAAGCTGGTCGCCGCCTCCCGCTACCTCGACGACATCTACTGGCGCCAGAGCGATCCCGACGCCCTCACCCTCTACCACGAGCTCACCGGCAACACCAACCGCATTGATATCGAAGTCCGCCGCATGTTGATGATCAACGGCTCCCGTTTCGACCTCCTGCGCGATAACCAGCCTTTCGTCGGCCTCCAGCCCATGCCCCCCGGCCGCGGCTTCTACCCGCCCGGCCTCACTCGCGAACAGATCGAGCAATACGTCCAGCAGCATCCCGAAAGCAAAGCGGAAATCTACAGCCCCTACACCGTCGTCCGCTGGCAGGGCAAGGAACTGGTCGGCGTGCCCTACCATGTCGCCTACCGCTCATTCCTTGGCCCCGCCGCGCAAAATCTCCGCGAAGCCGCCACCCTCAGCGACGATCCCGCCTTCGCCCGTTTCCTGCGCTGGCGTGCCGAGGCTCTCCTCTCCGACGACTACTACCACAGCGACCTCGCCTGGCTCGACCTTAAAGATCCCAAGTTCGACGTCATCTTTGCGCCTTACGAAACTTATCTCGACGGCCTGCTGGGCGTGAAGACTTCCTACGGCGCCGCCGTCCTCATCCGCAACCAGGCGGAAAGCCGCAAGCTCGCCCTCTACCAGAAATATGTGCCCGAAATTCAGGACGCCCTCCCCCTCGCCCCCGAAGATCGCCCCTCCAAGCGCGGCCTGGCCACGCCCATGGAGGTCATGGACGCGCCCTACCGCGCCGGCGACCTCCGCCACGGCTACCAGGCCGTCGCCGACAATCTCCCCAACGATCCCCGCATTCATCAGGCCAAGGGCAGCAAGAAAATTTTCTTCAAGAATTTTATGGACGCCCGCGTCAACTACGTCATCCTGCCCGTCGCCCGCCGCGTCATGCGTCCCGACCAGGCCGCCAAAGTCTCCGGCGAAGGCTACCTCGCCGGCACTCTTCTTCACGAGATCTCCCACGGCCTGGGCCCCGCCTTCGCCCGCACTCCCTCGGGCAAGTCGGATATCCGCGAAGCCATCGGTCCCACTTACAGCGAACTGGAAGAAGCCAAGGCCGACGCCGTCGGCATGTTCGGCCTCAAGTGGCTGGTGGATCACGGCGCGCTGCCCAAGTCGCGCCTCGAGGAGTACTACGCCTCTTATGTTGGCGGACTCTTCCGCACCGTGCGCTTTGGCACCGGCGAAGCCCATGGCCGCGCCGAAATGATGGAGTTCAACTACCTCAGCGAGCAGAAGGCCATCACCCGCGATCCCGCCACCGGACGCTACGCCCTCGACTACGCCAAAATGCCCGCCGCCATCGAAGCCCTGGCCAAGGAACTGCTGGAGCAGGAAGCCACCGGCGACCGCGCCCGCGCCGAAGCCTGGTTCCATAAATACGACGCCATGCCCGCCGACCTGAAAGCGTCGTTAGCCAAGGCCGCCTCCGTCCCTGTGGACATTGATCCTGTGTTCTCTTTCCGAGACGAAGTGAAGTAAACTCCAGTTCTCTGTTATCGGTTCTGAGTTCTCGGCAAAACTGCCTGCTTGCTTTTGTAGAGACAGCCGCCCCCGGCTGTCCGCCTCTATCTTGTGGCGCGGGCGCCCCTTCGACAGGCTCAGGGCACACTCCCGCCCGCGGCCTCGACTAACTGCCAACTACTAGCTACCAACTGCCGGGCTTGAACAGATATCATGAAAAGAATGGCCAATGGGGTGAACCTCAACGGGGCGCAGGCGCTGCTGATGGACGCGGACGACACGCTGTGGGAGAACAACATCTATTTTGAACGGGCGATCGCGCGGTTCATTTCGTTTCTGAACCACCACAGCTACACGCCGGAACAGGTGCGGGAAATTCTGAACCAGGTGGAGCGGGAGTGCATTGTGAAGCACGGCTATGGGATGCACAGCTTCGCCCACGCGCTGGTGGACACCTTCGAGCGCATCTCGCTGGAGGCGATCACGCCGGAGCTGCACCAGAGGATTGTGGGCTTCGCGCACAGCATTGCCGATCATCCCGTGGAGATTCTGCCGGGCGTGCCGGAGACGCTGCAGTACCTTGCAGGACGGCACCACCTGATCCTGCTGACCAAGGGGGCGGTGGCGGAGCAATCGGGCAAGGTGGAGCGGTCGGGCCTGAAGGAGTATTTCGCGGCTGTGGAAATCGTGGCGGAAAAGAACAGCGGCACGTATCGCGAGGTAGTTTCCAAATACGGGCTGGGACACGACAGCACGTGGATGGTGGGCAACAGCCCGAAGTCAGACATCAATCCGGCGCTGGCGGCGGGCCTCAATGCGGTGTTTGTGCCCCACGGCAATACCTGGATTCTGGAGCACGAGGAACTGGCGCAGGCGGAGCAGCCGTCGCGGCTGCTGGTGGTGGAGAAGTTCAGGGAGCTGGCAGAACATTTTTAGGAGCTAGCAATTGGCAATTAGCAGTTAGCACTTGGCCCGCCCGGAGGGTTGTCAGTACCGGCAATATGTTCCAGTGGCGAAATGCCAACGGCTGGTTTCCGCACCAAACTAACCACTAAGCGCGCACTCCCTTGGGCACAAGGGCGCATGGTAACCTGAAGACGCTCTGCGTTCTCGCTACGCTCGCGTGGCGGCGGCCAAAAACAATTTCCGGCGGTTGCTGTTGACGGTGGAGGCGCTCTCCGACCTGGGTCCGCAGATGACCTCGGAAGGCGACTTCACCCAGATTGCCCGCGGCGCGCTGGCAGCGGTGCTGGAGGCCAGCGGCGCGCGGGAAGGCGCGCTCTTCACCTTCACCGATAAGCCCGCCCTCATCACCACCATCGCCAGCCAGGGTTTCACGCTTCTGCCGGATCCGGCGTTCATTCCCCTGCTGCCCCGGCACGTGCACGCGCTGAGCACGGCGCGCGGACCGCGTCTGCTGCTGGCCACTAACTACGACACCTTCTTCAGTTCCAACGGCAATGTCGCTCCCGAACTCTTCAAGTGCATAGCCCCGCTGACGGTGGGCGGCAAACTGGTAGGGATGATCGCCCTCGGACGGCGGGAAGGCGAATCGGGCTACACGGAAGAAGACCTGGAAGCGCTGGGCCTGCTGGCCAGCTACGTGGCGCTGGCGGTGCATAACCAGGCCCTGCAGCAGACGCTGGCGCAGCGAGTCTCGGAAAACTTGAGGCTGCTGGCTTCGATGCACGGATTTTACGACAACGCCCTGGAGGCGTTCGCCGCGGCGATTGATGTGAAGCACATCAACATTCACGGGCACTCGCTGCGGGTCGGCCGCTACGCCGCGGGCATCGGCGAGGCTATGGGCATGGAGCCCGGGGAAGTGGCGGCGCTGCGCTCGGCCGGCTATCTGCACGACATCGGCAAGGTGGCAGTGGACAAGCACCTGTTTGCCAAGCCGGCGGCGCTGGATCCGGAGGAATTCCGGCTCATGGCCGATCACACCGTGGTGGGGCACCAGATCGTGAGCGGGGTGCAATTTCCCTGGCCGCAGGTGCCGGAAGTGGTGCGCTGGCACCACGAGCGGGCGGACGGATCGGGCTATCCGGACGGTTTGCGCCTGGAGGATCTGCCGCTGCCCTCGCGGATTGTCGCCCTGGCCGATGCCTTTGACGCTATGACCAGCGAGCGGCCCTACCGCCAGCCGCTGTCCCTGGGAGCAACACTGAGCGAACTGGTGCACCTCTCGCCACAGAAATATGATCCCGCCGCCCTGCAGGGTTTGCTCATCCAATTGCGCCGCGATACGGTGGGCAGCAACCAGAGCCCATTCGTGGATGAGCGCATCGCCTGCACCCTGGCCGCGAGCGACATTGATAATCTGGCCGCCAGCCTGCAACACAAGCTCAACCACGGGAAGCTGTACCTGACCTAAGGGCTCCAGCGATATCTGCCAATCCCGCAGATCGGGCGTTTGCGGAATCGTTTACTTAGAGTTTTCACTTTTCACCCGCAGCGGGGTGCTCGTACAATGCGAGCGCGGCAAAAAGGCGCGGCGGGACCGAGGCCCATTAAAGTAATCGTTTTCACAACCATCCTGCACTGACTCGCCGCCGCCCGCACAGGAGCAAAAAGAATGTTCTCTAGCAACAGGCGTAATTTCTTGCGGCAATCGCTCGCGGCGGGGATTGCAGGGGCGTCCAGTGCCTTTTTTCCCCGCTGGCTGCTGGCGCAGGGGAAGGCGGCGGGCGGCAACGGACCAGCGCGGATCTTCGCCGACACGCGCCGAACCAGCGCGCCTCTGGACCGCAACCTGTTCGGCTCCTTTCTGGAACACCTGGGCCGCGCCATCTACGAGGGCATCTACGAGCCGGGCTCGCGGCTTTCCGACGCTAACGGCTTCCGCACGGACGTACTCAAGGAAATCCGCCAGCTGGGCGTTCCCATCATCCGCTATCCCGGAGGGAATTTTGTTTCCGGCTACAACTGGCTGGATGGGGTGGGCCCCAAGCCGGACCGGCCCAAGGTGCTGGACAAAGCCTGGAATACGCTCGACTCCAACCAGTTCGGCACGAACGAATTTCTCGCCTGGTGCAAGCTGGCAGGCACGGAGCCGCTGATGGCGGTGAACCTGGGCACGGGCACACCGGAGCAGGCGGCGGCGATGGTGGAATACTGCAACGTGGAGCAGGGCACGCGCTGGAGCGATCTGCGGCGGCAGCATGGCATGGCACAGGCGTGGAAGGTGCAGCACTGGTGCCTGGGCAACGAAATGGATGGGCCCTGGCAGATCGGACATATGTCGGCGCGCGACTATGGCATGAAGGCGGCCGACGCGGCGCGCCAGATGCGCTATGTGGATCCCTCGCTCAAGCTCGTGGCTTGCGGCTCCAGCGGCCCGCTGATGCCCACGTATCTGGAGTGGGACCGGCAGGTGCTGGAGCAATGTTACGAGTACGTGGACGCCATCTCCCTGCATCGTTATTTCGGAAACGCCGAGGAGACGCATGGCGACTCCTCCAAATACCTGGCCCTCAATCTGGACATGGAGCGGCAGATCGCCGACATCGCCGATGTTTGCGACATCGTGCAGGCGCGCAAGCGCTCGCCCAAGAAGCTATGGCTGTCTTTCGACGAGTGGAACGTGTGGTATCGCGCCCGCAGCGGGGCGGCGGTGAACGGCGAGCGGCAGGAAGCGCCGCACCTGCTGGAAGAGGTTTACAACCTGGAGGACGCGCTGCTGGTAGGCGGGCTGATCAATTCCCTCCTGCGCCACTCCGACCGGGTGCGCATCGCCTGCCTGGCGCAACTGGTGAACGTGATCGCGCCCATCATGACCAATGAGAGCGGTCTTTTCCGCCAGGCCATTTATTACCCCTACAGCTGGGGGCTGAAGTTTGCCCAGGGTTCGGTACTGAACCTGTTGCTGCAGTCGCCCACATATGAGGTCACGGGGAGGGGGCCGGTCAGTTATGTGGATGCCGCGGCCACATACTGCCCGGAGCAGGGGAAGCTGGCCATTTTTGTGCTCAATCGCGATTTGGCGAAGGCGCATGACATAGAGGTGGTGTGGGAGGACAAAGCGCCGGCAAAGGTGCTGGAAGCCGTGGTGCTTACGGGCAACGACCTGAAGGCAGCCAACAGCTTTGCGACCCCGCAGCGGGTAGCGCCCCAAAGCTTCGAAAAGCCCGCGACCACGGGAGGGCGGACGCGGTTCCAGGCGCCGGCGCGGTCGTATAGCGTTATTCAGTGGTCGGTGTAAGCGGGCGGCTACGACGCAAAAATCTGCCACAGAGGCACGGAGACACTACCAACTACCAGTTACCCACTGCCCACTGACAACTAGCTCCTTGGGCGCCGCCTTTATCAGCTCTTTCGGCAACGGCCGAAAATTGGTCAGCTTGATATTCGCCGACGCGATCGGGATGGGTTGTTTGGGAAAAAGCGGCTTTTAGATTTCGGGGTCGGGGTCGGGAGAGGCGGGGAAGTTGAGGCGGGCGAGGTGGCGGCGGACTTCACGCTGGAACATCTGGGAAAGGGCGGGTTTTACAGTTGCCAGTTGCCAGTTGTCAGTTGCCAGTGAGGAGGTGCGAAGACGGCGGGAAGGGCGTTTGTTGCGGGGAGGAGCGACCGCGTTGGTGGTCAGGGGACAGTGGTTAGAAGCAGTGGCCGGTGGGCAGGGGTCAGTGGGCAGTCTGGAGCTATCGGTCGTCGGCTCTCGGCCTTCGGCGGTGGTGGAGGGTTGGGGATCAGCGGTGAGAAGGGATGGAGCGGGCGATGGGCTGGCAGGAGAAGAAGCAGGAGCGTTGGAAGTAGCGCCGGCATCTTGCCGGCTGTCGCGAGGGCGTCCCGGCCTCGCCGGAGCGGGGGTTTCGAAAGCAAGTTCGCCCGCATCAGCGGCGGGCCCTTCGACTTCGCTCAGGGCAGGCTCGCCCGCCGCCACAGCCGCCGGGACGGCGGCGCTACTTTCGTGCGGCGATGCGTTTGCACCTGGGAGTGGCGGGACGGCTGCGCCAGCTTCGGCGGGGAGGGAACGGATGACGTCGCTGTAAGAAGGGCGAAAGCGGGTGAGCTTGATGTTGGCGGCGGCGATCTGGAGGCCGTAGAGGAGGAGGGAGGCCTGGCGGTGGTCTATGGAGGCGTCGAGGATGCGACGGAGCACCCATTGCAGAGCGCATTGTATGGAGTTGGCGTCTTCAAGAAGGAAGAGGTCGGGGGGAGGGGAAAGGGGGTGTGGGCTGTCGGCCGTCGGGGAGAGCGGCTATTGGCTGTTGGCTCTTAGCTGTTGGCAAAACCGGGAGGGTGGCAGGCTCGGGAAGGCGGGAGCGGTAGTGGAAGTAGCAATAGGCCTTGCCTTTGAGGGCGGGCGAATCGCAGCGGGTGCCGTTGACCTTGATGTGCTGGCAGCGGGCGACGCCGCGCGGCAAAGACGTGTACATGTGTACCCCCACCCCCTGCCTGCCGCGGCGAATCTTTTTTTGCAGCGAGTTAGCCGGACGGGGTCCGGGGAAAATCTTCCAAGCCAAGAATTTAGCTGGAAAATCTTGAGAACAAAGAATTTGCCGCCGCGCGGGCAGGAGGTAGCTAGTTGGAATTTGTTGTTCTATTTCTATGATAGCGAATGGAAGTGGTATTCCGGGCAGTGGAGGAGAAAAAATGTGCGCCGTAACGGCAACGGCCTGCCGGAGCAGCCCTCGCTCTTCGAACGCCGCGCTGCCCTCGCCGTCTTTTTTGATTTGTCATTCTGAGCACCATGACTCGCGCGGGCGCAAGTTAAGGCCGAAATGACCTTCGTGGCGCGGGCGCCCCGCCCGCGATCCGCTCTCAATCAAGAAGCGTCATGCAGGGATACGGGGAGTCTTATCGAGTTCTGTGCAAGAGCGAGGGGAGAACTCCCTGGGACGGCTGTGTTGGCGTGAGACGCGCAGGGGTCCTTCCACTCGCGCTCCCTCGCGAGCTCGGTCGCGCTCGGTCAGGATGACAGTTTGTGAAGTGTGTTAGCGCGTTGTCATTCTGAGGCAGCGCGAACCGAGTTTGCGAAGCGAGCGCAACGAAGAACCTGCTTTTTGTCGGGCCGCCGCATTGAACCTCCAGATTCGCAATTGCGGAACATGCTCAACTTCTCCCGCACAAAAGGGCAGGGGGCGTAATATACTCAGCCTCTTCCAAACAATATGGCGGAATTAATCTGGGACGGGAAGTACGACAAGCAGGGGAAGAAGCAGGCGCCGGTGCGGCTGGCCCTGCCCTTTCAGACCATTGAGACAGTGAATGAGAGCGCGCAGGAGCGGCAGCGCAGCCTGGAGATGTTCGCGGAGGGGCGGGACAACGGCTGGCGCAACCGGCTGATCTGGGGCGACAAGAAGTACGTACTGCCGTCGCTGCTGCCCGAGTTTGCGGGCAAGGTGAACCTGATCTACATAGATCCACCATTTGATACGGGAGCGGACTTCTCGTTCACCGCTTCGATTCCAGGCGCGGACGAGGAGTTTGTCAAAGAGCCGTCAGTCCTTGAGCAAAAAGCGTATCGCGACACATGGGGTCGAGGGATAAAAACCCCGCGCTCTCCTGGAGTGGATCATCAATGCTTGCTCGGATGAGGGTCATTTGGTCGTTGACTGTTTCGTGGGTTCTGGTACTACAGCTAGGGTTGCGGAAAAGCTAAACCGGCGCTGGATCGCCTGCGATCTGGGACGTTTTGCCATCCACACCACGCGCAAGCGGCTGCTGGGCATTCCCAACGTGCACCCGTTCGTGGTGCAGAACCTGGGCAAATACGAGCGGCAGGCATGGCAAGTGGCGGAGTTCCCCTCCGACGCCAAGCACCACGTGGAGGAGCAGCGGGAGCGCGAGGCCGCCTACCGGAAATTCATCCTAGAGCTCTACCACGCGACGCCCATCAGCGGGCGGACGTGGCTACACGGGGTGAAGAGCGGGCGCATGGTGCACGTGGGGGCGGTGGACGCACCGGTGACGCTGGACGATGTAAAGGCGATTGCGCGCGAGGTGTGGAAGTCGGCGGGCAAAGGGGAAGTGCAGGCGCGAGCCGCGGCCGACATTCTGGGCTGGGAGTTCGCCTTCGAGCTGAACGAAACGGCGCGGCAACTGGCGGCGGAGTCGCGTGTGGAGGTCAGCTTCAAAAAGATTCCGCGCGAAGTGCTGGAGAAAAAAGCGGTGGAGCAGGGCGACATCAAGTTCTTCGAGCTGGGCGCGCTGGGAGTGGAGACGAAGCAGAAAGGCCGTGAACTCAAGCTGAAGCTGACTGATTTCGTGATTCCAGTGGACGACATACCGGTGGAAGTGCGCAAAGCGATCAAGCACTGGAGCCAGATGATTGACTACTGGGCGGTGGACTGGGATTACCGCAGTGACACGTTCCACAACCAGTGGCAGTCGTATCGCACGCGCAAAGAGCCCAAAATCGTGCTGGAGACGGCGCACGAATATTCCGAAAAGGGAAAGTATGTTGTGGTGGTGAAGGTGATTGACATCCTGGGGAACGACACAACGAAGACGCTGCAGGTGGAGGTGGAGTGACGCGGAGAGAAAAGCAGGTCCTTCGCGGCGCGCTCCCTCGCATGCGCTCGGTCGCGCTTGCTCAGGATGACAAGAGGTTTAGGGCCGGTGCGGGGCGGCTGAAGCCGCACCCTTTCAAAGCCAGCGGAAAATGGGCGCTGAGTGGAGATGGGGCAAGAACGCAGGGGTCCTTCGACTACGCAACCCGGTTCGCAAGCGAACCGGCTTACTCCGCTCAGGATGACAGGGGGAGGGATTTTCTAGTATGCGGAAGCTTGTAATGCGGCGAGGAAATTTGTAATGCCACGGGGAAAAAAGAAGAGCGCGAGCGAAGC
>JBLMXE010000226.1:0-4734 GCA_050257615.1 Chlamydiota bacterium
ACTATTTCTATCAGCCGGGATGGGGCTGGCTGTGGCAGCCCTATTACGTGGGTGCAGGCTGGGATCCGTTTATGAACGGCGCCTGGTCGTGGTACCCCGGCGTTGGCTATACCTTCATCTCTCAGTATCCCTGGGGCTGGATGCCGTACCGCTATGGCAACTGGGCGTTTGTTCCAGGTGCGGGCTGGTGCTGGCAGCCCGGCGGCTTCTATGGCTGGAACGCAGCGCCTGTGGTCGTGAACGCGCCCGCTGGATTCAGGGCTCCTGTGGCCCCTCCGGTGAAGACTGTGGCCAATCATCCCACGGTGCCGGTCAGACCGATTGAGCGCAGCCCGATGGCGCTGCGCGATGGCAACGTTGGCACGCGTGCCATGGTGGAGGGTGGCAGGCCCGGCCGGATGGTGACCAGTATGCCGGTGCATGGTGGCGCCATGCAGGCAGGGCGGACGGCAGGCAAAGGGGCAATGGTAGGACCACATGGAACCGCGCTGAGTCCGCGTGGCTCCATCGCGCGTTCACCGGCTATGAGCTCGCCGCGTATGGGCGCCGCGCCCCGTATGTCGGCGCCGCGCATGGGCGGTTTTGGGACCATGGGTTCCGTGGGCAGGACGTCCACGGCGGGGACTTCTTCCCGTTCGACGTCAAGCTCTACACCTCACCGCTGAAGTAAACCGGAACGTAACTCAGGGCGGTCTGCGGGTCGCCCTTTGTTTCTGGGGCAGATTTCATCCGCTTGACTCCTGACTCTTGCTTCTCACTATTTGTCCTTGTGGTTCCACCTATGCCCCACCAGGCCGGCCTGGAACGACCGCTCATCCAGGCGGGCCAGGCGCTTGGCCATGCCGGCCTTGAGCAGCGGGTAGTGGCGAATCTCGAACAAGTAGAAGGGAATGAACCATACCGGCTTGCGGGTGGCCATCCAGTCCAAGTGGTCGAAACGCACCAGATTGACGGGGCGGGAAAAGGCGCGCAGGGAGAGCTGACGGCGCAGGTTGAAGTAGCCTTCGAAGTAGCTGAGGGCCAGCTCGCGCAGGTTGCGGTAGATGGGCTGGCGGCCGCGGCAGCCGGAATAATTCGACTTGGCGATAGCTCCCCAGGCCCCACCCATTCGATAGACCGCGACCACGTGGTCGGTATCGCGCTCAGCCTCGAGATCAATCACCAGGGGCGGGTAGCCGATGACCCGCAGGGCGGCCGCGGCGAAAATGGCGCCCTCCAGGCAGTGGGCAGTGCGTTCCTGAAGCACGCGGCGCGGCGACCAGGCAGTATCGGCCAGGTGGTAGTCCAGGTCATCCAGGAAGCGCTGGATGCCGTGCGGCGTCTTGAGCGCACGCAGCTGGCGCAGCTCCGCCGGAGTGAAACCGAAATTGCCGTTGAGCATGGGTTGGCAGCAGTGTGGGGCGCGGCTTGGGTGATTGTCAATGAAGCATTCAGCCTGCTAAGGCAGCAATTAGCACTTGGCGCTTAGCATTTGGCCCCTGAACCTTTACTGCGAAACCAGAAAAGGCATGGCGGGCTAAGTGCCAATTGCCAACTGCCAAGTGCTGCCTCACCCTAGCGCCTCGGCCAATTCCTGTGGAGAGTCCACAAGCAGATCCGGCGGCAGTTCCTGCAGAGTTTGGGGAGCGAAGCCGTAAGTCACGCCACAGGTCCAAAGGCCGGCGTTCTGCCCGGTCAACACGTCAATGGAAGAATCGCCGATTATCACGGTTTCCTCCGGTATCGCCCCAACCTCCCCCATTAGTTTGCGGGCGCCCTCTGGGTCAGGCTTCTTCGTGGGGAAGCTGTTGCCGCCATAAACCTGGTCGAAAAAAGGTTTCAGCCTCAGAGCCTCCACGATTTGGCGGGAGGGGTTGACCGGCTTGTTGGAGAGCACCGCCATGTGACGCGGGCTCCCGTTGCGACCCTGACGCAGCGTGGCCAGCATCTCCGGCACCCCGGGGTAGGCATGGGTGTGGTCCAGCTTGTGCACCCGATAATAAGAAAGGAAATACTCCAGGGCTTCGTCCAGCAGGGCCTCGTCAACTGGATCGCCCAGGGCACGGCGGATCAGCATGGGAGCGCCGTCGCCCACGTACGCGGCGATGATTTCCGGTGGCAGCTCCGGGCGGCGCAGGTGGCGCAGCGTGGCGTTCACGGAATGTACCAGGTCGAGCCGGGAGTCAATCAGGGTGCCATCCAGGTCAAAAATCAGAAACTTAATGCGTTTTCCGTCCAGTTTGCGATTGGTTCTGACCATAATTTCCAAAGGCCGTAACTGGTTCGCGGCGGCCCCAATCCAGTATATTCGTAAAGCAGGGCTTGGCTTACAATGCCCCTGGAAGTGCGCTGCGCATCCAATGACTGTGCCGAAGATCATCTCTGAGGAGTCGGATGGCGACCACCAAGGCAGAGCCTAAACCGGCCCGGATTCCAGGGCCGGAGAAAACCTACGAAGGCGTTACCGGCAAGCAGCTGATCGAACTCTACCGCCTCATGTTCCTTTCGCGGCGGCTGGACGACCGGGAAATCCTCCTCAAGCGCCAGCAAAAGATTTTCTTCCAGATATCCGGGGCCGGGCACGAAGCCCTGGGCGTGGCTGCCGGGCTGGCGCTCAAGCCCGGCTACGACTGGTTCTATCCCTATTACCGGGACCGGGCGCTATGCCTGTCGCTGGGAGTGACCCCGCTGGACATGCTGCTGCAGGCGGTGGGCTCGGCGGAAGACACTGCGTCGGGCGGGAGGCAGATGCCCTCCCACTGGGCTAATCCCACACTCCACATCGTCACCGGTTCGTCGCCCACCGGCAGCCAGTTGCTGCAGGCAGCCGGCTGTGCCGAAGCAGGCCGCTTCTATGCTGCGCATCCGGAGGCCGCTGGAAAGGCTTCCGGCGACTATCGCGAGTTTAAGGACGTAGCCTTTCACGGCGACGAGGTCACCTATGTATCCTGCGGCGAAGGGGCGACCAGTGAAGGCGAATTCTGGGAAACCATGAACACGGCTTCTACGCGCAAGCTGCCGCTGCTGCTGTGCGTGGAAGATAACGAATATGCCATCTCCGTGCCGGTTGAGGTGCAAACGGCCGGAGGCAACATTTCGCGCCTGGTGGCCAACTTCCCCAACTTTTATTTTGCGGAATTTGACGGCACCGACCCCGTGGCAAGCTACACCGCATTCCGCAAGGCAGTGGAGCACATCCGCGCCGGCGACGGACCGGCCTTCGTGCACGGCCATGTGGTGAGGCCGTACTCGCACTCGCTTTCTGACGACGAGCGCCTCTACCGGCCCGAAGCCGAGCGGCGGGAGGAGGCGCGGCGCGATCCCATCACGCGCCTGCAGATGTTTCTGGTTCGCGAAGGCATTCTGGACGAGGAGGAAATCGGACGGTTGGAGAAGCAGGTGGAAGCGGAGGTGCAGGAAGCCAGCGATCGCGCCGTGGCCGCGGCCAAACCCGCCCCCGACTCCGCCATGCGCTTCATCTACTCGCCGGATCTTGATCCTGGTTCCCCGGCGTTCGCCACCGAACCTAAGTTTGCCAATCCCAAGAACCACGCCCAGCCCACCATTGCCGCCGCCACCGCGCAGAAGACCATGGCGGACCTGATTAATGCCTGCCTGCACGACGAAATGCGGCGCGACCCGCGCATGGTGGTGTTTGGCGAGGACGTGGCCGACTGCAGCCGGGAAGAGTACCTGCAGCAGAAGCTGATCAAGGGCAAAGGCGGGGTGTTCAAGCTGACCTCGGGTCTGCAGAGAGAGTTCGGGTCGGACCGGGTGTTTAATTCGCCCCTGGCGGAAGCCAACATCGTGGGTCGGGCCACGGGCATGGCCACGCGCGGGCTGAAGCCGGTGGTCGAAATCCAGTTCTTTGATTACATCTGGCCGGCGATGATGCAGTTGCGCAACGAGCTGCCGCTCATCCGCTGGCGCTCGAACAACCTGTTCTCCGCGCCCGCGGTGATTCGCGTGGCCATCGGCGGGTATCTGACCGGCGGCGCCATTTACCACTCGCAATGCGGCGAAAGCATCTTCACTCACATTCCCGGGTTACGGGTGGTGTTTCCCTCCAACGCCCTGGACGCCAACGGACTGCTGCGTACCGCCATTCGCTGCGACGATCCCGTAATGTTTTTAGAACACAAGCGGCTCTACCGCGAGACTTTCGGCCGCTCCGCCTATCCCGGCTCCGAGTACATGGTGCCCTTCGGCAAGGCCAAGGTGGTGCAGGAGGGAAGCGACCTGACGGTGGTGACCTACGGCGCGGTATTGCCTCGAGCCCTGCAGGCGGCGCAGCGCTTGCAGCGGGAGCAGGGCATCAGCGTGGAACTGGTTGACCTGCGCACCCTGAATCCCTACGACTGGGAGGCCATTGCCAACTCCGTGCGGAAGACCAGTCGCGTGCTGGTTGCCTACGAAGATACTTTGAGCTGGGGATACGGCGCGGAGATCGCGGCGCGCATCGCCGACGAATTGTTCGAAGACTTGGATGCGCCGGTGCGGCGCATCGCCGCCAAAGACGTGTTCGTCGCTTACCAGCCGGCGGTGGAAGATGCGATTCTGCCGCAGTCCGAGGATATCGAGCGCGCCATGCTGGAGTTGGCGGAGTTCTAAAACTCCAAAATCCACCACAGAGACACAGAGGCACAGAGGAAGCAATTGCCGATTTACGATTTTCGATTGACGAGTTGAACTCCACTCCCACGTTGTCTCAGCCCGAGGACCCACCGCACACATTCGGGTAGCGACGTTGCTTGC
>JBLMXE010000227.1:0-3461 GCA_050257615.1 Chlamydiota bacterium
GCTCTCGGCTTGGCTCCGATTCAATGAAACGACGCGACGCACTCAAGCTGATGGCCGGCGCAGCCGCCCTCCCTGTTCTTTATTCGCAAGATCTTCTGGCGCTGGGCCGCCAGATCCATCAACAGCTCGGTTCCCACCCCACGCTCAAGACTCTCAATCCTCACCAGGACTCGACGGTGACCGCTATGGCCGAGATGATTATTCCGGCGACCGACACGCCGGGGGCCACTGGGGCGCGGGTCAACGAGTTTATTGACCTCATCCTCAGTGACTGGTGCAGCGCGGACGACTGCCGGCGCTTTCTGGACGGGCTGGCAGACAGCGACGCCCGCAGCCGCAAAATGTTCGGCAAAGATTTTGTGGACTGTGCGCCGGCGCAGCAGGTGGAGCTGTTGACCGCGCTGGATGAAGAGCTCACGCAGTTGCGCGAAGCTAATCCCCAGGAGCGGAGGCACTCCAGTCCCGTCCGCCACGAGGCCGAGGGTCCCGTGGAACGCAACTTCTTCCACCAGATGAAGCGCCTTACGCTGATCGGCTACTACACTTCCGAAATCGGCTGGACGCAGGAACTGGGACGGCCGCCGGTCCATATGGGTCCGTACCAGGCTTGTGTTCCGCTTTCCGCGGCAGGGAAGACCGATGCCAGCTAACACCTACGACGCTATCGTGGTCGGCTCGGGGATGACGGGCGGCTGGGCGGCCAAGGAGCTGGGGCAGAAAGGGCTGAACACGCTGGTTCTGGAGGCGGGGCGCTCCATTGACCCGGCTAAGGACTACTGCGAGCACGTGCCCACCTGGGGCGTAAATTTTCGCGGCCTGCGCGACCGGCGCCAGGAGCGGAAAACCCAGCCCATCCAAAACACCTGCTACGCCTGCGACGAGTGGGCGGCCAAGTTTTTCGTCAACGACCTGGAGAACCCTTACACCACGCCATCGGACAAGCCCTTTATGTTTATCCGCGGGCGGCAGGTGGGCGGGCGCTCCATCATGTGGGGGCGGCAAACTTATCGCTGGAGCGACCTGGATTTCGAGGCCAATGCGCGCGAAGGCATGGGAGTGGACTGGCCTATCCGCTACGCCGATATCGCGCCCTGGTACGACTACGTGGAGGATTTTGCCGGCATCAGCGGGCAAGCGGAGGGCCTGCCGCAATTGCCCGACGGCCGCTTTCTTCCGGCCATGGAGATGAACTGCGCAGAGCTGGCGGTGAAGGACGCCATCGGCAGGCACTGGCCGGGCGAGCGTATGATGACCATCGGTCGCTGCGCCGTGCTTACGCGGCCGCACAATGGCCGCATGGCGTGCCACTACTGCGGCTCCTGCCATCGCGGCTGCATGTCGCGCGCCTACTTCAGCAGCCTGAACGCCACACTGCCGGTGGCGCTGGCCACGGGCAAAGTCACGCTGCGGCCCTACAGCGTCGTGCACAGCCTGAGCTACGACCACAGCACGCGGCGAGTGACGGGCGTGCGGCTGATTGACGCGCAAAGCCGGCAGACGACGGAATACCGCGCCAAGATTATTTTCCTGTGCGCCTCCACGCTGGAGTCGGCCCGCATACTGCTGAATTCTTCTACCCCGCAATTTCCCAATGGCCTGGCCAATTCCAGCGGGGAACTGGGCCATAATCTGATGGATCACGTTACCGGCAGCGGGGCTTCGGGCATGATTCCCGGCTACGAGGATAAGGTTGATATCGGCAACCGGCCCAACGGCATCTACATACCGCGTTTCCGGAATGTGAAGAGCAAATCGCAGTTCCTGCGCGGCTACGGCTACCAGGGCGGGGCAGAGCGCTCGGATTGGGAACGGGGCGTGGAGCTGGCGGGTTTCGGCAAAAACTTCAAGCGTTCCTTAAAGCATCCCGGGCCCTGGTATTTCGATATGGGCAGCTTCTGCGAGTGCCTGCCCAATCACAATAACTATGTCGAACTGGAGCGCACGCGCACGGACGCGTGGGGCGTTCCAGTGCTGAAAATCAATTGCGCGTATGGCGCCAACGAGAAGGCATTGCTTGAGGACGCCGCCATCGCCGCGGCGGAGATGCTGGCCGCGGCCGGAGCTCGTGATATCCAGACTTTCGTAGAAGAGGACGCGCCCGGCCTGGCCATCCACGAAATGGGCACGGCGCGCATGGGGCGCGACCCCAAAACCTCTGTCCTCAACGCTTACAACCAGGCCCACGACATCAAGAACCTGTTCGTGACCGATGGAGCGTGTATGGCATCGTCGTCGTGCGTGAATCCCTCCATCACTTACATGGCGCTCACCGCGCGCGCCTGCCATTATGCCGTCGAGCAGATGAAACGAGGAGAAATCTAACCATGATGAACCGCCGCGAATTCCTGGGAACAGCCGCCGCCACCGTTCTATTCAGCCGCCTGGCTGCTTTTGCCGCCGACGAGCACAAGCTGGGCGCCATCGGCCTGCAGCTTTACACCGTGCGCGATCAGATGGCCAAGGACTTTGAGGGCAGCATCGCCAAGGTGGCCGCCACCGGCTACAAGGAGGCGGAGTTTGCCGGCTATTTCAAGCGCACGCCGCAGCAGGTGAAGGCGGTGCTGGAGCGCAATGGCCTGACCGCGCCTTCGGCGCACATTCCCGTAGAGGATTTGCGCGCCAAGCTGCCGGAGGTGATCGAAGCAGCGCACGTCATCGGGCACCGGTACATCGTCAATCCCTGGATCAATGAGGAGGACCGGGGCTCGCTGGACAAATGGAAGAAGATGGCGGAATTCTTCAACGAGACAGGCAGAAAGGTGAAGGAGGCGGGGCTGCAGTTCGCGCATCACAACCACGATTTCGAATTCAAGCCCACGGGCGGGCAAGTGCCCTACGACCTGCTGCTGAAGGAAACGGACCCCAATCTGGTGAAGCTGGAGATGGATCTGTATTGGATTACGGCGGCGGGGCAGGACCCGCTGAAATACTTCGACGAGTACCCCGGGCGGTTCCCCATGCTGCACGTGAAGGACCGGCCAGTGAAACTGCCCCACCCCATTTACGTCACGGAGAATGCCAAGTTTGCGCCCGTGGGCACGGGCGTGGTTGATTTCAAGCGCGTCTTCGCCCACGCGGAAAAGGGCGGGGTGAAGCATTATTACGTGGAGCAGGATTACAGTCAGGGCTCGCCCTTTGACGCCATCAAGACCAGCTATGAGAACCTGCGCAAGATGCGGTTCTAAATTGCGCTCCGGAGGGAGATATGAAGCGCAGAGAATTTCTTTCGCAAGTGGGCAAAGGGCTGGCTGCGGCCGCGGTTTCAGCCGGAGCTGGCGAGCTGCTGTCCGCAACCCAAACTAAGGGTGGGGGCGCCTCGCCCAAGCTGGAGCGGGTGTGCGTTTCCAGCTGGAGCTTTCACAATTATTTTCCTTCCACGCGGGAAGAGGAGTTTCATCTGCCCGGCGAGATGCTCAAGCTGGTGGATTTTCCCGAGATGGTGGCCGACCGGTATCACGTGC
>JBLMXE010000228.1:0-5783 GCA_050257615.1 Chlamydiota bacterium
CGCCACTCCTTCTGGCCCTGGAAAAGACCGCAGTCCACCAGCACTTGAAAACCGCTTCTGCCGCCACCCGTGGAGGTGTTGATCAGGTGCTTGGAGCCAGTGACCACTCCCGCCGCGCCCAGAAATTGAATGTAGCTCACCCGTTTTTCCTTCCTTCAGACTCCCGAATTGTACATTCATTGGTCCAGTTTTTATGGCGATTGCGGCGGAGTCGTGATCTTGAACGAATTATTGTTGAGATCGCTTTCCGGAACACTGCCGTCATTGGCCACGGCCTCCGTCGGCGCCGCCGGCATGCGGATGCGAACCACGGCCGTGCCTTTGGCCGGAACCTCCACTCGTCGCGACTTGTCGCCTTCCGGCGCCCTTGCCACTACTGGCAGTTCCGCCCGCACATCGCCCAGGTTCTTCACCGTAATCGTCACCACGTACTCGTTGGCCAGCAGTCTGCGCGGATAGACGGATTCAATCTGAAAGTCGGGCAACCCGCGGTCGCGGTACACCCAGTCCTCGAAGAACCACTCCAGACTTTGCTTGCTTTCGGCCTGCAGCAGCCGCTGCATGTATAACGGGTCCTTGTCCTGCTCCGCACGGTAAGCGTGCAGGGCGCGCTGCAAAGCCTGGTCTCCCAACCTGTCGCGCAGCATCCACCACACGTACATGGCCTTGGTGTGATAGAAAACGTCGTCGGTGGCGTTGGTCAGCGACTGGCTGGCCGCCTCCGGTGGTGCGACCTGGCCTCTAGCCGCCGCCTGGTCCACCGCCTGCTCGGCCGCGACCAGCGGCGGCAGTTGCCCGGTCATGTATTCCAGAGCCGCGTCCCGCCCGTCCTGCTGCTCGCGTTCCACCGCCTGCAGGAAATGTGCCACGCCTTCGTAAATCCAGGGACGGTCCGAGGCCAGCGAAGCATGCGCCAGTTGGTGCACCATCTGCAGCTGCAGCGGCTTCGCGTCCTGGGAGTTGAGGGCGGTGAAAAACATGCCCCCGCTTTCAAATGAAGCAGCCTGGGCGCTGTTCAACTCCACGATCTTCACCTTTGCCTGCGGCTTACCCAGCCATTGCGTCACAAACGGGGCCAGCTTCTGGACGGCGGCGGCGTAATCGCCGGCCACCTCCTCGTGTTCCGCAAGGTGATACACCGTAACCAGGGGCTGCTGCAGCGCGGTCAGTTGGCCGATGGCAAAGCTCGGCACCGTCAAGCCCAGGGGCGCAAAGCGGTAGGGCGTGCAGCCGGTAATTCCCTGGCCTTCCTGGGCGGGGCCAGTACGCCCGATGCCCTCCAGTTGCCCGTTGGCCACCACGGTCAGGGGTGCGTCGTCGTTGATCCAGCAGAAATTCACCTTCAGACTGGCCTGGGCTTCGCGCGCCTTCCACTCGCCGATGGCCTGGAACAGGGCGTTGCCCCCGGAAAGGCTCTCCGCCGCAAGCTCTACCGGATACCAGGCCACGAAGCCAATCCCCCGCACCGCGGTAAACGAGGAACTGATCTGATCCCAATCGCTGCGCAGGGCCAAAGTGGAGGGCGTGCCGATGCGGGTCAGGCGCGTGGCGTCGGCAGCAATGGTGCCCGAATACCCCACCTCGATGGCCACCGTGCCGCCCGGCGGGACCGGGGATGGCAGGGTGATGATGGCTTCCGTTACTCCGCCCGTGTGGTCAATATCGCTGGTGTAGGGCTGGGTTTCGAACTGCACCGGCTTGCCGGCCACCTGCACCAGCCGCCAGCTCAGGCTGGAAGAAATCTGCATGGCAGCCAGGGTTTGCGGCTGCCCGGAATCGTTGCGCAAGGTGATGGTGCCGCGCGCCGCCAGAGCCTGTCCCGCGGGATCTAGCCGCAGTTCCAGGTCATAGTTGGTGAAAGTGAAGGCGCCGCGGTCCAGCGCGGCAAAGCATGTGGCGCAGCAGGCTAGGACAAAGATAACGAGAAGGCGGACCCGGTTCATTGGTTTTTGGAGGACGGCAACTGGTTGTGGCCACGCCGGCGCTGCCGCGCCATTTCATACAGCACCACGGCCGCGGCTACGGAGACATTCAGTGATGCCACCTGCCCCAGCATGGGAATGGACACAAGGAAATCGCACTTCTTGCGCACCAGGTCGTGCAGGCCTTTGCCTTCGGCTCCCAGCACCAGCGCGCAATCCATGTTGTAGTCGAGAGCGTCGTAAGGTTGTGGAGCGCGTTCATCCAGGCCCACCGTCCACAAGTTCCGATTCTTAAGCTCTTCCAACGTACGCGCCACATTGGTGATCTTGGCAATGGGCACGTGCTCTACCGCGCCCGCCGAAGCCTTGGCCACAGTTGCGGTAATCCCGGCCGCTCTCCGTTCCGGAATAAGTACACCATCCGCGCCGGCGCCGTCCGCGGTGCGGATAATGGCCCCCAGATTGTGCGGGTCTTCCACGCCGTCCAAAAGAACGATCAGAGAGTGCTGGCCGCGCTTATGTTCCAGGATTTCGTCCACTTCGGCGTAAGTCTTTGCCGAAGTCACGGCGACCACGCCCTGGTGGGAAGCGCTGCCCGCAAGCCGGTCAATGTCCTGGCGGGGCACAAAACGCACCGCCACCCCCAGGCGGCGGCACTCATCAATAATGCGCTGCACGCGCTGATCGTGCCGCTCCCGCGCCACCCCCACGTACTCGAAACCCCGGCCGCGCGATTTCAGCGCCTCGCCCACCGCGTTGATGCCGTAAATGACGTCCACTCTCCCCAGTGTAATGCCTGGCGCAGCTTGTCGCTGGCTGCTTCGGGCTATACTGCCGACGTCTTGCCTCAAGACTCCAACAGCCCCGAATCCCCAATCCGTACCGCCGGCCCTGCGCTGGGCGCAATGCTGATCGCCAGCCTCGCCGTCTCCCTGCTGGCCCTGCTTCTCTTCTCCTGGCTGGCACGCGAAGTTTTCGAGGGCCAGCTAACAGCGTTTGATCTGCATATCCGCCTGGCTGTTCACCAGTACGCCAGTCCCAGGTTGACTCTCGCCATGGAAGCGATTAGCGATTTGGGATCGCCGGCATTCCTCAGTGCCATGTTCGTGGTACTCGTCTTTATCTTCCTGCTCCGCCACTGGCGCTACGCCGCGCTCTGGTTGGCCATCACCATGGCCGGAGCCCTGGCTCTCGACGTCACCTTAAAAGACGTGTTCCACCGCCCTCGCCCTCCCGCCTATTTCATTCCCCAGCCCCAGAGCTATAGCTTTCCCAGCGGACACTCCCTGGGCTCCTTCTGTTTTTATATGGTGCTGGCAGCACTTCTAACCGCGCGCATGCGCGGCCTGACCGCCCGCATTTTAATCTGGGTGTTGGCCGCCCTACTGGTAGGATCTATCGGCTTCTCGCGCATCTACCTGGGCGTGCACTGGCCCACCGACGTTATTGCCGGCTATGCCGCTGCCACCTTCTGGGTGACGGGACTGGTCACAGCTGATCGCTGGCACCGCCGCTGACGACGCCGCGGGCCTTGCTCTTCAGGCACAATCGGGGAAAGCAGATGGCGCGCCCAAGCAGATGAATTTCGGAGGGGGCACGGCCTACTTCTTGAACAGGTTCTCAAAAGCGCGGCGCGCGTCGTCGGCTCGGGCGCCCCCGCTGGTAGTCTCCTTCTCCACCGTCACTTTCATGGCGAAGAAGGTGCAGTTATTGGCCGCATCCTTGCGGACAATGCGCTCCGGGATGGGCTGCCGGCACTCAAAGCGGCTGCCGGGATCGAAATAGGTGCACTGCTTGCAGGCATGTAACTCGGCCCCGCACTTGCTGCACCGCCCGGCGGGCTCGGCAAGGTTCTGAATCAGCGCACCACACTGGGCGCAACGCGATACCTCGCGCGTCCCCGGCATCAGCACCGAGCGCGGCCCGCCCACCATGTTGCGCGGACGCTCCTGTTCCCGGCTCTCCTGCTTGCTTTCCGTCCCGCCACGGTCCATGTAGCCGCGCTGCTTGTACTTTCTCTCCATATCAAACCTCCGCCCCTAACTTGTTCCGCGGGTGATGGTGCTCGGGGGGAACCCCCGGGGCGAGTTAGCGGCAATATACCCCACCGGAGGGGTCAATTGTTAGTTGCATATTGCGTTTTGTAAATCTGAATCATCCATGCTCAACCGTCGCCTTTAGAATGTCATTTCCGGCAAGCAGAGTTGACAGGGCTCAGGCGAGCGGGTAATGTGCACTCGAGCGGGTTTGAGGCCGAAAATGCAGCGTTTTCGCTGGCCAATTCTAGTTGGGGAACTGATTCTGCTGGCCGTCGCCTTGGCCGTACCCCGCGTGGATTTGCCGCAAACCGCCTTCAACGAGGCGAATGCGCCCATCAATCAGGCCACTGTGATAGCGGTTCTGGGCTGCCGCTCGGACCTTACCGGCCTTCGCTCTGCCGCCACCGCTGCCCAGGCCGTCGTTCGTCCTCGCCAGATTCACCCCGCGCCTGCTGACGCTTCCAACCGGCAGGATTCGCGTTCCGGGTCATTTTTGACCCTGCTCTGTACCTTTCTCTGCTAGATCTTTCACCCTGCGTCCCTGAGCTCGCGTTCCATTGACAACTCCTGAGCGCCGCACCCGAGGCGGGTAGCGCGGATTTCCAGGCGGCAATTGAGTTCGCGATTTCTCCACCAGGGACGGGGATGGCCCGAGCGCTCGCGCGCCCTTCCAGCCGGCGCTGCTGAGCCCGGACATCGAAACGGGGAATCTGGCGTTGCCGGCCATGCTTGGGGCATCCGGCGCGCATTTCCCCATACTCACCCTGCGCCGGCCTGGAGACCCGTCCTCCGGGCCGGTTGATTTCTGCTAATAAAGATTTAGCTGGCCAGTTTCGCCCCCCACGACTTACATTGATAGCCCATTAGCCAAGGCCCTCTCCTGCATCGAAAAAAGAAGCGTGCTTTGGCGGAACCCCTTACATGCACAGAAAAACCACCGTTCTGCTCCTGCTCACGTTGCTGGCGCTGCCGCTTCGCGCTGCTCCTCATGCCGACCGCATTTTCATAAATGGCAACATCTGGACCGAGGATGCCGCCCAGCCGCGCGCTCAAGCGCTGGCCGTAAGCGGCGATAAACTGCTCGCCGTCGGTTCCAACGCTGAAATCCGCGCCCTGGCCTCGCCAGATACCGCAATCCTCGATCTTCATGGTGCTTTCGTCGTTCCCGGATTTCAGGATTCTCATCTGCACTTCCCCGGCCCGTCCATCAACGAAGTTGATCTCACGGGCGCCGACACCCTGCAGGAATTTCAGCAGCGCATCGCCCAGTTCGCCAGCCGTCATCCCACCTTGCCCTGGATTGTGGGCTACGGCTGGGGCTACTCCTTGTTCCCCGGCCGGAAACCCGACAAGAAGTACCTGGACGCGGTTGTCCCCGGCCGTCCCGTCTACGTCAGCGAGCGCGACGGGCACATGGGCCTGGCCAACTCACCGGCCCTGGCCCTGGCCACAATTACACCCATTACTCCCGACCCGCCCAACGGTCACATTATGCGTGAGGCCAACGGCGAGCCTACCGGCGAACTCAAGGAGGCCGCCCAGCGCTTGCTCACAAGCCATATCCCTCCGCGCTCGGCGCAAGACCGCTACGAGTCCCTCTTGCAGCACATGGACGAGGCCGCTTCCTACGGCCTGACCGCGGTTCAGGATGCGGCGCTCGACATGCGCGACTGGCCGGTCTTCGAACGTGCGCTGGCCGCAGGCAAAATCAAGCTCCGCTTCCGCTTCGCCCCTCTGATTCTGCCCCAGGATGGCGGGTTTCCCCGGCACCACAAGCTGGAGCGCCCCCTCACTGCAGCGGACCTGGCCAGTTATCGGCAAC
>JBLMXE010000229.1:0-9133 GCA_050257615.1 Chlamydiota bacterium
CTCCCAACGCGACGAGCCCTCCCGGCGCAGGACAGCAATCATCCTGCTGGCCGGCGGCATTTTTGTCCTCTTTACCATTCTGCTTTCCCAAGCCTCTTTTAACCTGCCCGTCTTTCAGCCCAATCCCAGCGAGCAGCCCTTCGTTTTTGCGGCGCTGTCGGCGCTGGTTTTTCTGCTGTTTGTGGTGCTCACCTTCATTCTCCTGCGCACGCTGCTGAAACTTTTCGCCGAGCGCCGGGTGGGGGTGCTGGGCTCCAAGTTTCGCACCAAGATGGTGGTGGGAGCGCTGCTGCTCTCCTTCACGCCGGTGCTGTTTTTGTTTCTCTTTGCCTACGGGCTGATGAATCACTCCATTGATAAGTGGTTCTCCCGGCCCGTGGAAGAGGTGCGGGAAGACACGGAGGCCATGACCCGCCTGCTCTCCGCCTACGCCGAAGACAACGCGCACGGCGAGGCGTTACTGCTGGCCGGCGCCCCGGAAACGCAAAAGGCGTTTACCACCGGCAACTTCGATGGAGTGGCGCAGTTGTTCGAACGGCACAAGCCCACCTTGCAGGGCGGCTTTGCCGTGGCCGTCCGCCAGGGCCGCGCCGAGGCCAGTTTTCGCGCCCCGGAGGCGTGGTCGGTGTTGAAGCCTGTCTTACCCCTCAAGCAAGCGGCGGCCAACCGTCCCGCTCGCTTCTCCTGGAACGGAACCGAGTACATCCTGGGCAGCGCCCGCGTGGGACAGGATGGGGCCGTGCTGGTGGCGATGCCCCTGCCCCCGGCTTTCTCGGAAACTGTCCGCCAGATTGACGAAAGCCAGCAGCGTTATTTCCAGCTGGCACAGCAACGCAAGCTGGTGCGGCGCACCTACATGGAACTGCTGGCGCTGCTCACCATGCTGGCGCTCTTTGCCGCCACCTGGCTGGCCCTGTTCACCTCCAAGCTGGTCACGCGGCCGGTGGCTGCACTGGCGGAGGCAACGCAGCAGATCTCACAAGGCCGCCTGGATTATCGCGTGCAGGTGCCCGCGGCCGACGAACTGGGCGAGTTGGTGAAATCTTTCAATCGCATGGCGGGAGAATTGGAGAATAGCCGGCAGACGATCATGGCCTCCAGCCGCGAGTTGAAAGATGCCAACACCGCCCTAGAGCAGCGGCGCCGCCACATGGAAACTATCCTGGAGAGCATTCCCACGGGCGTGCTCTCCCTGGACGCAAAGCGCCGCATCACCCATGCCAATGTGGCCCTGCAGCGCATCTTCAGTCCCCAGTCGCGGATCGCGGACGCGGCCAAATTTCTGGCCGGAAGCACCCTGGCCGAAGTCTTCCCCGCAGAGATCGTGGAAGACCTGGAGCCTCTCCTGCGCCGCGCCGACCGCATGGGTGTGGCCAACGGCCAGATGGAGCTGAGCTGGCACGGGAGCACGCTGAACGTGGCGGTGACCGTCGCGGCGCTGCAGCACGAAAACCAGGGGCTGGGCTACGTGGTGATTTTCGAAGACCTTTCCGACCTGCTCAAGGCGCAGAAGCAGGCGGCCTGGCGCGAGGTGGCGCGCCGGGTGGCGCACGAAATTAAAAACCCGCTCACCCCCATTGCCCTCTCCGCCGAACGCATTCGCCGCCACCTGGAGCGGGGGCGCCCGCCGGATGCGGTCTCGCTTTCGGTTATCAACAGCTGCGCGGAAACTATTGCCGGCGCGGTGGAGACCGTGCGCAGCCTGGTGGACGAATTTTCCGCTCTGGCCCGCTTCCCGGCCGCCAATCCCCAACCCGCCAACGTCAACGCCATCGTGGAAAGCACCCTCTCCATGTTCAATGGACGCTTGGAAGGCATTGACGTGCGCACCCTGCTGGCCTCCGAGTTGCCGCGAGTGCTGGCCGACAGCGAGGCCATCAAGCGCGCCCTGGCCAACCTGATTGACAATGCCGCCGAGGCTACCCAGGATTCCCTGCTGCGCGAAATTGATATCTCCACCGCCGTGGTCCCCGGCCGCGACGCGGTCGAGATTGTGGTTGGCGATAGCGGCCCGGGCGTCACCCCGGAGCTGAAAGAAAAGCTGTTCCTGCCCTATTTCTCCACCAAGAAACGGGGCACCGGACTGGGACTGGCCATTGTGAGCCGCATCGTGGAAGATCACCACGGCTCCATCCGGGTGGAAGAGAACCAGCCCATAGGGGCGCGCTTCATTCTGGAATTGCCGGTAGCTGCCCCGGCGGCCGAACATGCATAACATCCTGATAGTGGACGACGAGGAAGGTATCCGCCAGTCGCTCAAAGGAGTGCTGGAGGACGAGGGCTACAAGGTGGCGGCGGTGGAAAGCGGCGAAAGCTGCCTGGATACCCTGCGTCGTCGCTCTTTCGACGTGATCCTGCTGGACATCTGGCTGCCGGGCATGGATGGGCTGGAAACTCTGGAGAAAATCCGCGAGGCCGAGGATGCGCCCGAGATCATCATCATTTCGGGACACGGAACCATTGAGACGGCGGTGCGCGCCACCAAGCTGGGCGCTTTCGACTTCCTGGAAAAGCCCCTGTCGCTGGAAAAGACCCTCATCCTGGTCAAGAACGCCGCCGAATCCAGACGCCTGCGCGGCGAGAACCGCGATCTGAAGAAGCAACTGCTGGCCAAGAGCGTGATTGTAGGCGACAGTATCCCAATGAAAGCGCTGCGCCAGCAGATCGGGCTCATGGCGCCCACCAACGGCCGCGTGCTGGTTTACGGCGAGTCGGGCACGGGCAAGGAACTGGTGGCCCACGCCATCCACGCCCAGAGCCCGCGAAAAGAAGGCATGTTCGTCGAAGTCAACTGTGCGGCCATTCCCGAGGACCTGATCGGGAGCGAACTCTTCGGGCACCGCAAGGGCTCGTTTTCCGGGGCAACTTCTGACAAGGAGGGAAAGTTCCAGAAAGCGGACGGCGGCACGCTCTTCCTGGACGAGGTGGGCGACATGAGCTTGAAGACCCAGTCCAAGGTGCTGCGTACCCTGGATGAGCAGCGCTTCACCCCGGTGGGCGGCGACGAAATGATTACGGTGGACGTACGGGTCATCGCCGCCACCAACAAGGACCTGGAAGAGGAGATCTCCAGGGGCAACTTCCGCGAGGACCTGTTTTACCGGCTCAACGTAATTCCCTTCTATGTCCCGCCGCTGCGCGAGCGCAAGGAAGACATTCCCCAGCTGGCGCGCTACTTCCTGAAGGAATTTTCCGCCACTTACGGGCGGCGGCAGCGCGAAATTACCGACGACGCCATTGAGGCGCTGATGCGCTACTCCTGGCCGGGCAATGTGCGCGAGCTGCGCAATGTGATGGAGCGCATCGTGATCATGAATCCGACAGCTTTCAAGCTCGACCGCAAGCACCTGCCTCCGCTGGTCTACCGCGACGGCAACCGCCGCCTGCTGGGCGAAGCCTCCACCCTGCACCAGGCGCGCGCCGCCTATGAGCGCGATTACATCCTTAAGAAGCTGGACGAAAACCACGGCAACGTCAGCCGCACCGCCGAAGTCCTGGGCCTGGAGCGCAGCCATCTCTATCGCAAGATGAAATCCCTGGGCATTGCGGTCAAGGAGTAGCTGGTAGCTGGTAGCCGGTAGTTGGTAGTGGAAAACAGGGACGCCGACCGTAGGCAATGAAAGAGAAGTAACGAGCGATCATTGAAGAGCGCCAACGACCAACGACAAACGATCAACTACTAGCTACCAATTACTTTACCCTCCGAACTACCAGCTACCAACTACCAGCTACTTTTTCCCTTCCACGCTGCTAACCAGACCCAAAGCACTTCCGTCTATGTGGCCGCTGACAGTTGTGCTACCTGTGTGACTGCTGCTCGGGATAAGTGTTCTCAATTCGAAGATCAGGATGGAGCTACCTATGAAGAATAAGGCATGCATATCGGCGGCGATTCTGGGCCTCGTGTTCCTGGCCAGCTTGTGCCAGGCGCAGTCGGCGGTGCTGAATATCCCCCGCCAGAGCCAGCACGCGGTGCTCACGCAGCGCATCGGCATTACCGATATCACCATCAACTACCATCGTCCGCTGGTTAACGGGCGCAAGATCTGGGGCGATCTCGTGCCTTACGGGCAGGTCTGGCGCGCCGGGGCCAACGAAAACACCACCATCGCGTTTAGTGATCCGGTGACCATCGAAGGCCAGCCCTTGGACAAGGGCGTTTACGGCCTGCACATGATTCCCGGCGAAAACGAGTGGACGGTCATCTTCTCGCACGCGGCAACGTCCTGGGGCAGTTTCACATACAAGCAGGCGGAAGACGCGCTGCGGGTAACCGTAAAGCCACAAGCCGCCGACATGCACAACGCCCTGACTTACGACTTCGATCAGCTCACGCCCACTTCCGCCGTGGTCGAACTGGAGTGGGAAAAACTTGCCGTGCCCTTCAAGGTGGACGTGGACGTGAACAAGATCGTCGAGGCCAGCCTGCACCGGCAACTGCGCGGCCTGGCCCAATACACCTGGGAAGGCTGGGACGACGCCGCCAACTACCTCCTGGCCCAAAAGACCGACTTGGACGAGGCGCTCAAGTATGAAGACCAGTCCATCCAGGTGGAAAAGCGTTATGACAACCTGATGACCAAGTCCAACATTCTGGAGGCGCTGAACCGTAAGGACGAGGCCGACACCACCCGCAAGCAGGCGCTGGCCATGGCCAATCCGCTGCAGTTGCACATTTATGCAAGGCAATTGCAGGGGCAGAAACACCAGGACGAGGCCTTCGCCATTTTCCGCGAGAACGCCCGGAAGCACCCCGACGAATGGTTCGTGCATACCGGCATGGCGCGGGTCTATTGCGGACAAGGCAATTTCAATGACGCGGTGAAGGAAATGAAGCTGGCGCTGGCCGCCGCACCCGATCAGCAAAAGACCTATGTCGAAAGCCTGGTCAAGCGGTTGCAGGCGAAGCAGGATATTAACTGAGTGGTAGTTGGTAGGTAGTTCGCCATGGCGAGTTAATCATTGCTGATTGGCTCACCGGTCCTGTAGGGACCAGCTGAGAGCAGCCCGCCAGTTCGCTGGCGGGCTTCCGATCACTGCGCAAATCTCTTCAGGGCCTTGCAGCTTGAGCCGGCGTGTAGTCAGATTGTGAAGACCGGCGCCACTCATTACAGAGTGCGCAATGAGTGGCACGCCCGGCATCGGCATTGGAGACATCAATGAACAGCGTACAAGTCGAACAGAAGAGCTACGAGATGCCCCCGCGGGAGGGGATCAGCATCGCGCATTTTCTCACCGTCGCCGACATCGAGAGATCGGCTCGCTACTACGAAAAGGTCTTCGGCGCTCACATTCTGAGCCTGGGTGACGGCAACGCGCCTGGTTACCTTCAGCTTGCGAATATCTGGATGATTCTAAATGTCGGAGGCGGGCCGACCTCGGATAAGCCGACGGTAACGCTCAGCGTCCCCGACCCCAATCACATCAACAGCTTTATGAATTTCCGCGTTGCCGATATTCAAGCGTGCTATGAATTGTGGAAAAGTCGAGGAGCCGAGTTCATCACGGAGCCGATCCCCAAGTACGGCGAGATTCGTTGCTACATCCGCGATCCTGACGGTTACCTCATCGAAGTTGGACAGAGCACCGACCTCGCGTACGGTTGACCCTCGGCCCGGGTGGGGATGCAGATGCACACACTTACGGATGTTAGGGTAGTCACTATCCCATTGCGCCAGCGATTGATCTGACCCGTGCGTTCGCATCTCCTCCTCTTTCGTGAAGAACCTGAGCGCATGCGCGCGAAGAGGTTCCCGCGGGCTTCGGATCGCTTCGAATTGAACTTCTCCCGGTACCTGCCTGCGCTCGGGCGGGCGCACGACGAGGATACGGATGCAGCCTGAACTGATCGTCGCCCTGAATTTGCGGTTTGTAAATGAAATCGGGCGTTTTGCGTTCAGAAACGCGCGGTTCACAGATTTTATGCACGTTGAAAACCGATTTAGGTTTCCCCGATGCTAACCTTAGTCCCATTCGGAGGAAGATAGATGAGACATATTTTGTTCCTGCTCCTTGTTGCGGCCGGCGTACCGCTTTTCGCGCAAGCTCAAAAGACGCCGGAGAAGCCGACGTTGAAGAGCATCCTGCTGGAGCAACTCCGCTCCACCCACAACAAGGCAGAGTGGTTCGTGCCTGCCAACACGGCAGTTGCCGGGCTGACCGCGGAACAGGCCAGCTGGACGGACGGCAAGGGAAATCACTCCGTCGGCCAGCTGGTGAATCACCTGATATTTTGGGACCGCCGTTCCCTGGAGAAATTCGAGGGCAAGCCGCAGGAGAAATACAACGGCAACAACGACGAGACCTTCACCAGCTTCGACAGCAAGCAGTGGAGCGCGGCCGTCAAGCAGCTGGACGAGGTCATGACCGAATGGGAAAACGCTGTCGCCTCGGCGGACGAGAACAAGCTGCAGTCCTCGTATTCCACCATCGCCCACATCGGAACCCATAACGCGTACCACATTGGGCAGATTATCTACGTGCGCAAGGAGCAGGGATCGTGGAATCCGGCCAACGGCGTGAAGTGAAGGTCCATTGCTGCACCAAACCACGGCGAACCGGCGATTAGCGATCGTTGACGTCTGAGCGGCCGCCCGCCAGGTGCTCCAACTGCCGGCGCCAGTCCAGGCCTTCCACAAATTCGCGAGAGTCGCGCCAGCCTGGGCGCACCTTCACGAACAGCTCGAGAAAAACCTTGCGGCCCAGCATGGCTTCCATCTCCAGCCGCGCCCGGGTGCCCATCTTTTTCAGCATCTGCCCCTGGCGGCCGATGAGAATCGCCTTCTGCCCCTCGCGCTCGCAGTAAATCGTGGCCGCAATGCGGGTCAGCTTGGGCTTTTCTTCGAACTGGTCAATGATGACCGTGGTCGAGTACGGCACCTCTTCCCCAGTGGCCAGCAGCACCTGCTCGCGGATGATCTCCCCCGCCATGAAACGCGCCGGCTGGTCGGTGAGCTCGTCCTCGGCAAAATAACGGGGGCCTTCCGGCAGCGCCACGACAATGCTGTCCAGCAGCACATCCAGACCATCCCGCTTGCGGGCGGAGATAGGAACGATTTCCTTGAAATCGTACAGCTTGCGGTAGCGTTCAATCAGGGGCAGCAGCTCGCCCTTTTGGACCAGGTCAATTTTGTTGAGCAGGAGAAACACGGGTGTGCCCGCCTGCCTGATTAAGCGCAAAACATGGTCATCCAGCCCGGCATTGGCGCGGCGTTCTTTATCGGCGAAATGTCCTCCTCCCCGCTTGCTGGCGTCCGCAATCAGCAGCACCAGGTTGCAGCCTTCCAGGGCTTCGCGCACCTCCACCATCATCTTGCGCCCCAGGGCACTGTCGGGCTGGTGAATGCCGGGGGTGTCAATCAGGATGACCTGCGCCGCCGCCCGCTTCCCTCTCTTTGGCAGGTTGAGAATGCCCAGGATGCGGTTGCGCGTGGTTTGCGGCTTGCGCGTGACGATGGCCAGCTTGGCGCCCACCAGCGCGTTGAGCAGCGTGGATTTGCCGGCGTTGGGCCGGCCCAGAATGGTGACGAATCCGGAGCGCAAAGACATATGAGCAATTATGGATCGTTGCGTGGGTAAGGCCGTGTGGCCTATTTCTCTCGCCTGTCATCCCGAGCGAGCGCGACCGAGCGAATGCGAGGAAGCGCGAGTCGAGAGACCCTGTGTTTTGCCCCACTTAAATCATTTCTTAGGCCACTATAAAACCCAAGTCCTGCCAACGCGCGCTTCACTCCCCGCTTTCCCCTTCCGCCTGCAACTTCTGCAAATCGGGAACCACCACCTGCCGGCCGTCCATCTGGATCAGCCCTTGCGCCTGCAGCCGGCTGAGGTTGCGCGAGACCAGCTCGCGCACCGTGCCAATCTGCGCCGCCAGTTCCTGATTGCTGCTGGGCAGCGTTATCTCGATGCCCGCCGGCGTGCGCTTGCCCGTGGCCGCCAGGCGGCAAAGAAACGCGCTCAGCCGCTGGTGAACCGTGGTGAATGAGAGTTCCTCAATGATGCCCACCAGCCGTCGCAGCCGCGCCCCCACCACCCGCAAGACTTTCAGCGCCACCCGCGGGTGCTCCAGGCAGAGCGCCTGGAAATCGTTCTTGCTTACAAAAAGAAGGGTGCTATCCGTAACCGCCGAAGTGGAAGCAGGATAATTGCCGCCATCAAACACCGGCAGCTCCGCGATCGAACTGCCCGCGCCCTCGATGGCCAGCACCTGCTCGCGGCCGGAAGCGGAGCTCTTGAAGATGCGCACGTTGCCCGACTCCACCACGTACAGCCCGCCGCAGGGGTCACCTTCGCTGAAAATCATTTCCCCAGGAGAATACTGGCGGGGCACGGCGCGCTGGGCAAGGAATTGCAGTTCGTGCTCTTCTAAGCCGGAAAAAATCGGTACCTTGCGCAGGGTTTGGGCGTGGTCAGCGCGGCGCGGCTCGGGCATGCCGGTTATTGTAACCGCGTCGAATAAGAGGAGAGAAATGCAGGATACTCGACTCGTCTTCGCCGTTCGGCTGCGCTCTGGGGAAGATCCCTTGGCGGCCAGCCCCTGGGCGGAGAGGTTCGTATCGGCGAGGTTCGTATCGGCGAGGTTCGAATCAGCGGAGAGGTTCGTATCGGGCATGACTTCAGTCGTGCCGAGCAGCCCTGCTGTGGCGACCGGCTTTAGCCGTTGTGCTTAGCCCGCAGCGCCTAAAGGCGATTTCTTCAAGAGTCTGCAAAGCGGAACAGCTGAAGCCACGCCCAGGATTGGACCCTTACCTCGCCGCCGGCATCACCAGCGGCGTCCTCAGCACCTGTGGCCGATGCGTCCGGGCAAGATTCATCACCTTCCACAGCCCAATCCCCCACCAGGCCAGGGCCGCGACTTCGAGGAAGCCGGTCAGCCCGATTAGGGAGTAGGAAATTCTAGGCGCGAAGTCGGTCAGTATCTGCAGCCCCACACGCCCGGCGCAGCCCAGGTTAATCAGCAAGAACGGGCCCCACAGCGAATCCAGCCTCTTCGCATCCACACCGGCCAAGATGGGCACTACCCGCGCCGACACTCCCAGGATCATCAGGCTGATGAAGCCCACGGTGATGGCGTGCCGCTGCGCTCCCATGTAAGAATGCGCCCACACCTGATGGGTGAGCGCGTTGTAAAAGG
>JBLMXE010000230.1:0-5710 GCA_050257615.1 Chlamydiota bacterium
CTTTGCACAGAACAAAAATGCCGCGCGGGCTCTGTCCCTCGACGAACAGAACGGCGCCCTTGGGGTAGGCGGTGGCATACTTGATGTTCTCGAAAGCCTGCAGGGCGGAGTTGGGCAGGTCGCAGAAGATGCGCTCCGCGCGCAGCTTGCAGGTCAAACAGCTTTCGACGATTTCCAACCCATATGGTGAGAGCACGCACACCCCCCTGTGACAGTCGTCCTGGGGTTGGGGCTTTCTCAACTGCTCCCCCTGCCCTTGCGCGTGGTCCATTGCTGCTCTCTTGCCTGGCACGCCCCCCGGGGACCACGCCTATTTAGCGGCTCCCGGCCCAGACTGGCACAAACTTAGTGTCGCCCCCGGCGTTACCTGTGGCTGTGACGATGCCCACACCCTGGTGTGATAAGCGTCACAGCCCAGTTCCGGCCCGAACCTGGGCGGGTGACCGCCATCACACGGGCTTGCCCTGGCAACCCAGCCAGCGCGCGAGGAACCTGGTTGTGGACTCCCTTCCTCTTCCGCCGCGCCCTAGCATGGGATGGGGCCCAAGAGGATATTCCGTGCGGGAGGGCGAAAGTGTTTCGCCGCGTTTTTACCACGGTTCTCGGCCTCTGCAGTCCCTGCCGGCATAGCCGGCAAACGGTAACCGGCCGCAAGCTGGCAGCTGGAGTTCACGAGATGTTTCTAGTGTGCTCCCGCTGCGGAAAGCGCGTCAGCCCCGGCGTCCTGTTAGGCCCGGGCACGGCTCGGCTGGCGGCACATCCGTCCGCTTCTGCTGCCGAACTGGCGACGGCCAGCTGGTTGCCGGAATAACCGCTGGCGTTGGTCTGTGGCATTGCCCAATGGCAACACTCATGCGCGACATTTATCAGGTGTTGTATCGCAAGGAACGGCAACTGGAGCAGCTTCGCAAAGAAGTGGAAGTGCTAAAGATTGTTATTCCGCTGCTGCAGGATGACAGCGTGGCGCCGTCCATGCCCATGGCCGTCATTCCTTTCGAGCGCGCTCGAATTGCCTCCCGGCGCTCCCCCTCGGCTCTTGGCGACTAACTGCACACCCGCACTGGGGCAGCGAAACTCTTCTCATTTCCCCGCCCGCATTGGGCCATTTTCTGGGCAGAACCGCAGACCAACGATTACCGGGATTTGCCGGCAGCCCGGCGGGCGCCGTTTTCGCTCTCCGCTTCGCTTTCTTCGCTCAGCAGGGGAGCGACCATGCGCAGCGCCTCCACTTCCATCTGGACCTGGCGCAGCTGGGCTTCTTTCTCGCGCAAAACTTCATAGACATTTTTCATGAGTGCTGGTCCTCGCAGAAAACTGGGAGTGGTGAATGAATGAAGGCATCTTAGCTACCTTGCACGGGCAAGTAAAGCCCCATCTCGCCCAAGGTCTCATCTGGGGGACGCATATTCCTTTTTTGGGCGATAATATTCGCCGGTGAACTCGAACCCCAAAATGCGTTTTGCGCTGCTGGCGGCATGTTTGGCGCTGGCGGCATCCACCATCGGCATCGCGGGCGCAGCGTCCATCGCTGCCTCCAGCCACAGCCCCGGGAGGCGTGCCATGAGCTTCGTCCTGGAGACCAAAGCATTTCCCAAAGGTGGCGAGATTCCCAGCAAATACACCTGCAGCGGAGAGGACGCATCTCCCGCGCTCTCCTGGAGCGGCGCCCCGCAGGAAACCAAAAGCTTCGCCCTGATCGTGGATGACCCTGACGCTACTTCCGGCACCTTTACCCACTGGATCGTTTACGACCTGCCCGCCGCAGCCCACCAGCTGCCGGAGAATATTTCCAAATCGGACGATCTGAGTGGCGGCGGCCGCCAGGGACGTAACGATTTTCGCCGCGTGGGCTACGGCGGTCCCTGCCCCCCACCGGGCAGGCCCCATCGCTATTTCTTCAAGCTTTATGCTCTGAGTGCGGCGCTCAACCTGCCCGCCGGCGCTTCCAGGCGGGACGTGGAAAGCGCCATGGGTGGCCGGATAATCGCCCAGGCCGAACTCATGGGCAAGTTCGCCCGCTAGTGCGAATCGACCACAGAGGTCACCATGGTCACCGAGTTTTTTTGGGACAGTCCAGTGAAGCCAGCCTAGATGGGAGTCATGCGGAGGGGCTTTCAGCCCCGAAGCATCTTGCCTGCGCCACCGAAGGGCCCGAGAAGACAAGGAGGAATCCCATGCTGGTCGGACACTTTGGCGTAGGTCTGGCTGCTAAACGGGTCGCCCGCGAGACCTCGGCCGGCGCGCTTATGCTGGCCTCCTTGCTGCCCGACTTCCTGGCCTGGATTCTCCTGCTCGCCGGCGTTGAGCACGCCCGCATTCATCCCGGCATCACACGCACCAACGCGCTTGACCTCTACGACATTCCCATCAGCCACAGTTTGCTCATGGACGCCATCTGGGGCTTCCTGTTTGCGGGTGCTTATTTCCTCTGGCGCCGGCATTGGCGCGCATCCTGGGTAATCCTGGCGGTTGTGCTCAGCCACTGGCTGCTCGATTTCCTCAGCCACAGGCCAGACATGCCGCTCGCCCCGGGGGTTCACCAGTACTTCGGATTGGGTCTGTACAACTCGCCGCTCGCCATCTTGCTGGTCGAGGGCCTGATCTGGTTCACCGGGATCATCGTCTATGCCCGGTGCACCCGGCCCAAGAAGCACATCGGAGCTTATCTTTTCTGGAGTGTGGCAGTTCTCCTGACAGCGCTGTGGCTCGCCAGCCTGGGCGGGGCCGCTCCTTCCAATATGCTGCGTGCCGGCATCTCCAGCCTGATCTTCTTTGCCATCGTGGTGCTGTGGGCTTATCTGATAGATTTCCTGCGCCCCGCGAAGGAACAATCCCCTCCTCCCGGCGCCGTCCAACCCGCGGGACACTAAACGTCCCTATGTTTACCCTGCCGTTTCCACGGTGACGCCTATCACAGCCCGTGGGGCAATCTGTCTCGATAATGAGCACAGGAGGAATACCGAACCGCGTGTTCAATATTCTCAAGGCCAAGTTCATTGCTCCCGGCATCAAGCGCTTTGTAATTGAAGCGCCTCGCATCGCACGCCGGCACAAGCCGGGCCAGTTCGTTATCGTGCGCGTGCATGCCTGCGGGGAGCGCATCCCCTTAACCATTGAGAGTTCCGACCCTACCCGCGGTGTCATCAGCCTGGTGGTGCAGTCAGTCGGCAAAACCACGCACATGCTCAATTCCCTTGAGGCCGGCGCATGCCTCCTTGACCTTGTCGGCCCGCTAGGCAAGCCCTCCGAGATCGCGCGCTTCGGAACCGTCGTGGTCCTCTGTGGCGGGGTCGGAACGGCCATGGCTTACCCCACAGCGTCGGCGCTGAAGCGCGCCGGCAACCGGATTATTTCCATCCTGGGAGCCCGCCGGAAAGATATTCTGATCCTGGAACACGAGATGCGCGCGATCAGCGATGAACTGCTGATCACAACCGAGGACGGCAGTTCCGGCTCCCAAGGCCTGGTCACCGACGCTTTGCGTCATCTCATCGAAGCCGGGACCGCCATTAACCTGGCGCTGGCGGTGGGGCCGCTGGCCATGATGAAAGCCGTGGCCGATATGACCCGCGCCGCCGCTATCCCCACTATCGTGAGCCTGAACCCCATCATGATTGACGGCACCGGCATGTGCGGCGGCTGCCGCGTCCTGGTGAACGGCAAAAGCAAGTTCGCCTGCGTGGATGGCCCCGAGTTCGACGGCCATGCAGTGGACTTCGACTTGCTCCTGCAGCGCAATTCCATGTACCGCGAGGCCGAGCAAACTGCCCTGGCGCAATGGCGCCAAGCCGTCGACGAGAATTCACCCGCCGAAGATGACCAGCCCTGCGCGGCAGGAGTTCGCCCATGAACTCCGTGCCTTCCTTTCTCCATCCCCTTCCCATGCGGGAACGCATGAAGGTGCCTCGGCAGGCTATGCCCGAGCAAGCTCCGCCCGATCGCATCCACAATTTCTCCGAAGTTAACCTGGGATATTCTCCCGAGTTGGCCCGCCAGGAAGCCGTTCGCTGCCTCGAGTGCCGCAAGCCCACCTGCATGGACAAGTGCCCGGTGGGTGTGAAGGTGCGCGAGTTCGTGCAGCTGATCGTAGCCGGCGACTTCGCCGCTGCCGCCGCTAAAATTCGCGAAGACAACGTGCTGCCCGCCATCACCGGCCGCGTCTGCCCCCAGGAAGACCACTGCGAGGGCTCTTGCCTGATGGCCAAAAAGGTGGAGCCCTTGGGCATCGGTTATCTGGAGCGCTTCATCGCCGACTACGAACTGCGCGAGGGCATGAGCCCGGCAACTATGGCGCCGCCCTCGGGCAAGAAAGTAGCCATCGTGGGCAGCGGCCCGGCCGGACTGACCGCGGCGGGCGACCTGGTCCAGAAGGGGCACCAGGTGCGCGTTTTGGAAGCGCTGCACGAACTCGGCGGTGTTCTTGTGTACGGTATCCCAGAATTTCGTTTGCCCAAGCAGATCATCCGCGAACAACTCGATTACATGCGCCAGATGGGAGTGGAATTCGAAACTGACGTGGTCGTGGGCAGAACCGTGACCATTGATGAACTCATGCAAGAGGAAGGCTATGATGCAGTGTTCGTCGCTACCGGCGCCGGTTCTCCTTTGTTCCTGAATATTCCGGGCGAGCACCTGAACGGCGTTTACTCCGCCAATGAATTCCTCACCCGCATTAACCTGATGCACGCCTGGGAATTTCCTCGCTACGATCAGCCCCTTCTCGATCTGCGCGGCAAGCACGTAGCGGTCATCGGCGGCGGCAACACCGCCCTGGACGTGATCCGCTCAGCGCGGCGCCTGGGTGCGGAAAAGGCCTCGGTCATCTACCGGCGCAGCCAGGCGGAAATGCCGGCGCGCGCCGAGGAAGTGCGGCACGCACGTGATGAGGGCATTGAATTTCACATGCTGGCCGCCCCCATCGAGTTCCTCTCCGATGGCCATGGGTGGCTGAAAGCCACGCGCTGCGTGCGCATGGAGCTGGGTGAGCCCGACGCTTCCGGCCGCAGGCGTCCAGTTCCCCTTCCCGGCTCGGAATTCGAAACGCCCCTGGAGGTGGCCGTGATCGCGGTCGGCACCAGCGCCAATCCCGTGATTCAGAGCACCACGCCGGGGCTGCGGACCAACCGCTGGGGCTACATTGAGGCCGACCCGGCCACCCAGCGCACTTCACGAAAGGGTGTTTTTGCGGGCGGCGATATCGTCACCGGCAGCGCCACGGTGATTCTTGCCATGGGCGCCGGGCGGCGTGCCGCCCGCGCAGTTGACGAGTACCTGGTCACCGGCACGTGGTAGTTCACAAGCGGGAGGCAACTTATGAACGATAGCGCGTTTTTCGCCACCTTTGATCCTTTGTTCTGCGAGGCGCCGGACACCTGCGAGGTATGCGGCGTTAACCTGCCCATCTTCCAGTATGAATGTTGTACGCAAAACCAAGGCAAAGAACACCAGTATGCCAAAGGGTTTTGTTGCGCCAGTTGTGCGGGCCGGCTTCTGCAACACCTCAAACGCCTGGAAGCCCGGGAATGGGCGGAAGAGGAAACTGCACTGCGCGCCGACGACATGGATGTCACGGAATTTCGCAAGCGGCGGCTGGCTGCATTTTCTAACAATGAGGACGTCGCCCTTCCTGACGCCGCAGTTTCCGCGCCCGCGTCTGCCCGCAGATAGCTGGGGAGAACTCCCGTCGGGCGGCAAGCACGGGGTCTGGCCG
>JBLMXE010000231.1:0-3448 GCA_050257615.1 Chlamydiota bacterium
ACCGCTAAGGACGGAGATGTCTCGCGCATTGTGCCCATGCTCAATCCGGGCGCTGGCGTGGTGACCTCGCGCGGGCTTATCCGCTACGTGGTCACGGAGTACGGCATCGCTTACCTGCACGGCAAGTCTATCCGCGAGCGGGCCAAAGCGCTGATTGACATTGCCCATCCCAAGTTCCGTGCCGAGCTTTACGAGTATTGCGAACGCACCAAGTGGTTGCAGCGCCCCGCCGCATTGGCGGCAATGAGGTGAACATGGCAGCGCGTGGCAAAGTCACGATTGATGTTGAGGAATGCAAAGGCTGTGGGTTGTGCGTGGAGTCCTGCCCGCCCAAGTGCCTGCAACTGGCGCCGGAACTGAGCGCTTACGGGGTGCACCCCGCGCGTTACACCGGCGAAGGCTGCACCGGCTGCGGCATCTGTTTCTACTGCTGCCCCGAGCCTGGCGCCATCACGGTTTACCGGCAGCCCGCGCCCAAGAAAGCGGCCGCGCCGCCGCCCACCACTCAGCCCGGAGGCTCGCATGCGCCAGCTCTCTAAAGGCAACGTAGCCATCATCCAGGGCGCCATCCTGGCCGGCTGCCGCGCCTATTACGGTTATCCCATCACCCCGGCCAGCGAAGTCGCGGAGGCCGCTGCGCTCTACCTGCCGCAGGTGGGCGGCACCTTCCTGCAGGCGGAAAGCGAAGTCGCCGCCATCAACATGGTGTATGGCGCTGCTTCCGCCGGGCAGCGCGTCATGACCGCGTCCTCCGGCCCCGGCCTGAGCCTGATGCAGGAAGGCATCTCCTACATCGCCGGTTCGGAGCTGCCCTGCGTGATTGTGGACGTGGTGCGAGGTGGCCCGGGCCTGGGCAACATCGCCCCCGAGCAGAGCGACTATTTCGCCATGGTCAAGGGCGGCGGCCACGGCAATTATCGCAACCTGGTGCTGGCGCCCGCTTCGGTGCAGGAGATGGCCGACTTTACCGTGCTGGCCTTCGAGCTGGCCGACAAGTACCGCAATCCCGCCATCGTGCTCACCGACGGCTTCGTCGGCCAGATGATGGAGCCGCTGGAGCTGGAACTGAAGACCATCGAGCCGCCGGACAAGCCCTGGGCCGTCAAAGGCACGACGGAAACCCGCCCCAACCTGGTGACCTCCATCTACCTGGAGCCCGACGATCTGGAAGCCCACCAGCGCAAGCTGGAAGCCAAGTACAAGCGGGCGGCGCAGCTGGAGCCGCGCTACGAGACTTACATGGCCGAAGATGCGGAGGTCCTGCTGGTCGGTTACGGCATTGTGTCGCGCGTTTTGCGCACCGCCGTGGAACAAGCGCGCCAGCAGGGGCTCCGCGTGGGCCTGTTCCGGCCCATCACGCTGTGGCCGTTTCCCTCCAAGGCGCTGGCGCAGGCGGCGTCGCGGTGCGCGGCACTGCTCGATGTTGAGCTGAGCAATGGCCAGATGCTGGAGGACGTGCGCCTGGCGGTGAACGGCAAGGTTCCGGTGGAGTTTTATAACCGCGTGGGCGGCAACGTGCCGCTGGCGGAAGAGATTCACGAAGAGCTGCTGTCGCGGCTGGCGGCCTTGGCGTGAGAAGCAGCTGACTGGCTAGCTAGCTGTCTAGCTTGCTGGCCAGATAGCTAGCCAGCTTGGGAGAAAATTCATGGCGGAAAACGAGAAGCCGGCTCTGGCCGAACTTGAGTACGAGCTGCTCCACTCACGGTCGGAGGTGTTTTACGACCGCTTCGAGCGTAAAGCGGAACTCAAGCAGCAGACCCATTACTGCCCGGGCTGCGGCCATGGTGTAGCGCACAAGTTGGTGGCCGAGGCGCTTGAGGACCTTGGCTTGCAGGACCGCACGATTTTTGTGAGTCCGGTGGGCTGTTCCGTATTCGCCTACTACTATTTCGACTTGGGCAACGTGCAGGTGGCGCATGGACGCGCGCCCGCCGCGGCCACTGGCCTGAAGCGCGCCTGTCCTGACAAGATTGTGATCGCCTACCAGGGCGATGGCGACCTGGCGGCCATCGGCACCGCAGAAATCATTCACGCCGCCAACCGCGGCGAGCACATCGCTGTCTTCTTTGTGAACAACGCCATCTATGGCATGACCGGCGGCCAGATGGCGCCCACCACCCTGGTCGGGCAGACCAGCACCACCAGTCCCTGGGGACGGCGTCCGGTGAACGAAGGCTTCCCGCTGCATATGTCGGAGCTGCTGGCCACCCTGGAGGCACCCGCCTACATCGAGCGCGTGGCCCTTTCTGACAACAAGCACATCATGGGGGCGCGTCGCGCGGTGCGCCGGGCCCTGGAACTGCAGCGCGACGGCGCCGGCTTTACCTTTGTGGAGATTCTTTCTCCCTGCCCTACCATCTGGAATATGCAGCCGGTGGACGCCCGGCGCTGGGTGGCGGAGAAGATGATTCCCATTTTTCCGCTCAACGTGTTCCGCGATCGCAAGCCGACTATTCCCGAAGGCAAGAATCCACCGCAGCGGTCCGTGGCCGAGGTTTTGGGTATCCAGGTGGCCGGCGAAAAGCCTGCCGCGGGCGTGCCCACCGTCGCCAAGCCGCAACACCACCTGAAGAAGCTTTCCATCAAGATCGCCGGCTTTGGCGGCCAGGGCGTGTTGCTGCTGGGCCAGTTGCTGGCAGAGATGGGCATGCGCGAAGGCCTGGAGGTGAGCTGGCTGCCTTCCTATGGCCCGGAGATGCGCAGCGGCAGCGCCCATTGCCACGTCTGCCTGGCGCAGGAGCGCATCGGCTCGCCCCTCATCTCCCACCCCGACGTGCTTATCGCCATGAACGAAATCTCCTTGCGCAAGTTCGCGCCCCAGGTGGCGGAGAACGGTCTGATCTTTTACAACCGCGAGCAGTTGCCGGAGGACTTTGCCGCTCCCCAGGCGCGCGTGCTCTGCCTGCCTGCCACTGAAATCGCCGACCGCCTGGGCGCGGGCAAGGTGGCCAACGTTGTTTTATTGGGAGCGCTGCTGGAGGAGACCGAATGTCTTTCTTCTGAAACGGCCGTGGCGGTGCTCGAAGCCAAAGTTCGCAATCCTCAACTGCTCGAACTCGACCGCCAGGCCCTATCTGCCGGCCGCCAGTTCGTGGATAAGGAAGCCCACAACGAGGCCCTCAGCCAGCCCGACGGGTTTGCCTACTAGAACTCGTCTTCTACAACGTTCAGACGACGGCGTGCATGTATTGCAGTTAAGGCGGGTGCCCCACTAAGGCCTCGGGTGCCCCACATTTGCCCGCCAGCGCGAAGCCTCAACCAATCGCGAGCTTGGGTTGCGGGCAAATGTGGGGAAGTTTCTACACGCCGAGATATCCCCACATTTGGCCGCCAAAGATAAGCGACAAACTCAGCGGGGTTTTCACGCGGCCAAATGTGGGGCACCCGCTTTAGTTGCTCCTTTGCGGGTCGTAGGAGAGCACCAGCATTATGGAGGCTGTTGGCTCAC
>JBLMXE010000232.1:0-17335 GCA_050257615.1 Chlamydiota bacterium
CAGCCGGGAATCACCACCGCGGAACTGGACCTGATCGCGGCGGGCGAATTGGCGGGCTGGGGCGCGGAGTCCTCGCCTGGGCTGGTTTACGGATTCCCAGGCGCCAGCTGCATCAGCTTGAATTCACAGGTCGTGCATGGAGTCCCCAGTTCGCGTACCCGGGTGGAGGCCGGCGACCTGGTCAAGCTCGACCTGACGGCACAGAAGGATGGCTATGTTGCCGATGCGGCCATCACCGTAGCAGTTCCTGCCGCCAGCCTGACAGCGCGCCGTCTGGCGGAATGCGCACAGAGCGCTTTCGATTGCGCGCGCTCGGTAGCCCGGGCAGGCAACCGGATTTCTGCCATCGGACGGGCGGTGGAAAAGGAAGTGCGCAGTGCCGGCTTCGAGGTCCTGCGCCAGTGGTGCGGGCACGGCGTGGGCCGCACCATCCACGAAGCGCCAGAGGTACCCAACTTCGAGGATCGCACCAACCCGGCGGTGCTCAGCGAAGGGCTGGTCATCACCATCGAGCCCATCGTTACGGCGGGAATTGATAAGTCCTTTGTTTCCGCAGATGGCTGGACCGTGGTCACCGCCGACGATGCTTTGTCCGCCCATTATGAGCACACAGTAGTGATCACGCGGGGCGAGCCCATTCTGATCACCGCACCGCAGTAACCAGGATCCGGAAAAACTGTGGAAAGGGAGTGGGACACTTTTTGCCATCCACTCCCTGCAACCGGCAAAGGGGTAAGCAAAGCAGGTTGTTGGTAGTCCGATGCCGGGTCGAGGCAGCCGGGATAGCCTGCCCGCTCTGGCGGGAGTACCTGCACCGGAAACCTGCATGCGTGCGCTCGGGACAAACACTTGCCTGATGGTCTTCATCTCACGTAACTGGGCACGTCACCGCTTCACATATTCCGCCATATCTCTGGGCGTTATGAGCTTTGTACGCCGGTATTGGAAGCAGGGAGCACTCGCCGCTGAAGCAAGCCAGCTGCGGAGGCGCGGCTGTTTGCTTGCAGCCGATCTGCTGCCGGTTCTGGCTGTGGTCGCAGCCTTCACGGTGATGGTGGCATTCGCACCGCCGGCAGCAGGGCAGAATCCACAAGGACCTGGGGAGCCGCCGCAGACCTCCCGCTTCACCGAGGAGGTGCTGCCTTCCTATGAGGGCCAGAACGTGACTTCGGTGGAGCTGGCGGGCCGGCCGGATTTGGATCCCGCAGCTTTTGCGCCCTTGTTGGCGCAGCGAGCGAAGCAGCCTTTCTCGAGTGCAAAGGTGAAGCAAAGCATTGCCGCGCTGAAGCGCACGGGGAAATTCCAGAACGTGCAGCTGCAGGTGCGGCCGGAGCCGGGCGGGGTGCGCGTGCTGCTGGTGCTGGAGCCGGCCGTATATTTCGGAATCTACGAATTTCCCGGAGCCTTGCGACACTTTGCTTACGCCCGCCTGCTGCAGGTAACCAACTACCCTCCACGCGGCGTGTACACCCCGGTGGACGTGCAGAATGCTCAAGCAGACCTGCAGAGGTTCTTGCGACGGAGCGGTTACTTCCTCTCAAGTGTAGAAACCAGCCTCGAAGCTCACCCGCGGTTCGGCCTTACCGATGTTATTTTTCATGTGGACTTAGGCCGGAGGGCCAAGTTCGGTCGTGTGATGATTACCGGTACCACGCCGCAAGAGACGGAATTTCTGCGGGGCAAGGTAGGCTCCCTCATGGCCCGCCTGCGCGATTCCGCCATTCGGCCGGGAAAAACCTACAAGCTGAAGACGCTGCAGAATGCGACGCGCTACATCGAAAATACGTTGAGCGGGCAGGGGCACCTGGCGGCGAAGGTTCGGCTGTTGGGAGCGGACTACAATCCCCAAACTAACCGAGCCGATATCAGCTTCCACGTGGAGGCAGGCCCGGTCATGCATGTGAAGGTGCAGGGAGCTCACATCTGGAGCTGGGATAAAACCAAACTGCTGCCGGTGTATGCGCAGATCGGGGTGGACCCGGAGCTCATCGAGGAAGGCCGGCAGAACCTGATCTCATTCATGCAGGCCAAGGGCTACTTCAATGTCCAGGTCGAAACCAAGGTAGAGAAGCAGCCCGAGGGGCAGCTGATCCTCTATCAGATCACGAAGGGACCGCGGCACAAGGTAGGGGAGGTAGAGATCGCCGGCAACCGGCACATGCCAGATGCCAAGCTGATGCCGCATGTGGCAGTGAAGAAGGCAGGCCGGCTCTGGTTCGAGCACGGGAAGTTCAGCCAGAAGCTGGTGCGAAGCAGCGTGACCAACCTGGAAAACATTTATAAGGCGGCGGGCTTCAGCAGCGTGAAGGTTACGCCCCAGGTTTCCACGCACAGCAACGGCAATGTGGTGGTTGCGTTTCAGGTGGACGAGGGGCCGCAGGACATCGTGGAGACGTTGCGGGTGGAAGGCAACCGCACCGTGCCCGTTGGCCAGCTGGCACCGCACGGTCTCTTACTGGCCCCGGGCCAGCCGTACTCGCAGAAGAATGTAAATGATGACCGCAACCATATCATGGCGAGGTACTTGAATCTGGGTTTTCTGACGGCCAGTTTCCGCGAAACGGTCAAGCCGCTTCCCAAACAACCGCATCGGCTGGTGGTCACCTACGAGATTAATGAAGGACCGCGGGTGAGCACTTCCAAAATCGTGACCCTGGGGCGGCGGCACAGTGATCAGGAGCTGATCAACCGGGACATCGCCAGGATACAGCCCTCGCAGCCGCTGCGCGAAAATGACATGCTGATGGCGGAGAGCCAGCTCTACCAGTCAGGCGTGTATGACTGGGCGGAGGTTGACCCGCGGCGGCGCATCACCACTCAGCACCAGGAAGATGTGCTGGTGAAGGTTCACGAGGCCAAGCGCAACGTCATCACCTACGGATTCGGCTTTGAGGTAATCAACCGCGGGGGCAGCGTGCCCGGCGGCACAGTGGCAGTGCCGGGGCTGCCTCCCGTCGGTCTGCCTTCGAAGTTCAAGACCAGCCAGAAAACTTTCTGGGGACCGCGCGGGTCCTTCGAGTACACGCGCAACAACCTGCGCGGCAAGGGCGAATCGTTCACCTTTTCCGGGCTGGCCGGGCGCCTGGATCAGCAGGGCTCCATCAGCTACATAGACCCTGACTTCCGCTGGAGCAAGTGGAAGGCTTCGGTATCGCTGGGCGGGGAGCACGACAGCGAAAATCCCATTTTCACCTCGCGCCAGTTCAACACCGGCCTGCAATTTCAGCGCCCCTTGAATGCCGACCAGACCAATAACCTGTTTCTTCGTTACACCTTCAGCGAGACCGGGCTGACGCGCCTGCTCATCCCTGATCTGGTTCCGGCCTCCGACCAGCATGTGCGGCTCTCCACGCTCTCCGCCAGCTTCATTCGCGACACCCGCGACAACCCCCTGGACGCGCATAAGGGCATCTACGAGACTTATGAGTTAGGCTTCAACCCCAGCGCGCTGGGATCGAATTTCAGCTTTGCGCGCCTGATGATGCAGACCGCCTACTACAAAGACATATTCCGGGGCATTATCTGGGCCAACAGCCTCCGCATCGGGCTGGAGCAGCCCTTTGGCAACAGCCATGTACCGCTGAGCGAGAAATTCTTTTCCGGCGGCGTCAGCACTCTGCGCGGCTTTCCCCTGAACGGCGCCGGGCCGCAGCAGACCATCCCGGCATGCGGGACTCCTGGCGTGGCTTCGACCTGCTCCCTTATTACCGTTCCCACCGGGGGCGATCAGTTATTCCTCATCAACTCTGAGTTTCGGATCCCTATCAACTATGACCTCCCCCTGGTGCACAAGAATCTGGGAGTGGTGCCCTTTTATGATGGTGGCAATGTGTACCAGAAGATCGGCTTCCATGACTTCGGCGCCAACTATACGAACAGCGTAGGCATCGGCTTGCGCTACAAGACGCCGGTGGGGCCGATCCGCATTGACGTGGGCCACAACCTTAATTCGGTGCCCGGAATCAAACCTACACAATTCTTCATAACCATAGGACAAGCGTTTTGAACGCCGCTCGCGTACCTCCGATTCCTCCCGACCGCAGTCAGCGGCCACCGTACTTCGAGCCGCCGCAACTGCCTCAGCGCCATCGCTGGCGGCGCGTGCTGCGCTGGATTGGCATTGGCGTGCTGGCGCTCATTGTCCTGGTGGTGGTGGGTGTTACTGTTCTTATGGAGAGCAGCAGAGTCCAGCGCTATGTCTTGAATGTGGCAGAGAAGAAGGCCACGGCCACTTTGGGCACGCAGGTTAGGGTAGGAAGCTTTGCTCTTCGCTTTTCCGGCATCAGCCCCACGCTGGATCTCTACAACGTGACCGTGGCGGGCGCGCCGCCTTACGCGACTCCGCCGCTGCTGGAGATGGAGCACATCGGGGTAGGTGTGCGCGTTACCTCGCTGCTGCGCCGGGAGTGGTACTTCAACTCGTTGCGGGTGGATCACCCGGTGGTGCGGGTCTTCGTGGATCGGCGAGGAACCGACAACCTGCCGAAGACGAAGAGCAGCAGCGGGCAGAGCCATACCAGCGTTTTCGACCTGGGAGTGCGGCACGCGCTCCTCCATGGTGGAGAGATTTATTACAACGACCGCAAGAGCGTGCTCAACGCCGACCTGCACAACCTGCAGTTCGAGTCGACTTTCAACACCGCAGATCGCACCTATGCCGGCAGGATGAGCTACAGCCAGGGTCGCCTGCAGACGGGAAAGTTCCATCCGATTGCGCACGACTTGCAGGCCAGTTTCATCGCCAGCCCAGCACAGTTCACCTTGCAGCGCGCCGTGCTGAACAGCGGCCGCTCGCAGTTTGTCCTGACGGCCACTCTCAGCGATTATGCGCAGCCGCGGTTGCAGGGCAGCTACACGGCGCTTCTGGACACGGGGGAACTGGGCCGGGTCATGAAGAATGCTTCGCTGCCGACCGGCGATATTCGCCTCGCCGGTACGCTACGGTATCAGAGCCGGCGCAACCAGCCCGCGCTGCAGACGGCGGCCGTGCAGGGCAACCTGAGCAGCCCCGTGCTGCGCGTGCGCAACAGCAGCTTTCGCGGCGAGGTGCGGGATCTGAAAGCCGATTACCGCCTGGCTGATGGCAACTTTAATGTCACTAGCCTGAGCGGGCTGGTGCTGGGTGGCCAACTCACCGGCAACGCGAGCATGGTCAATCTTACGGGCGCGAGCCACTCGCGGGTGCAGGCTGCGCTACGCCAAGTTTCGCTCAGTGCGCTCAGCGCCGCCAGCAATTCGCCGGCAGTCCGGAATCTCAGACTGGCGGGCACAGCCAATGTCAACCTGAATGCCGCCTGGGGAAAGACGATGAATGACATGGTGGCGAACGTCAGCGCCGATACCCAGGGCAGCTTTCAGCCCCCGGATGCCACGCAGCGGGTACCCGTCAGCGCTCAGGCTCAGGCGAAATATATGGCGGCGAATAAGACGCTGGCATTGGCCCCCAGCTACCTGCGGACGACGGCGACTTCGCTTTCTGTAAACGGGACTCTAAGCACGCGCTCGGCGCTCAACCTACGTTTTGCTTCCAGCGACCTTCACGAATTGGCCAGCTTTCTGCCCGCGAGCGCAAGCCAGCAGCTCAACCTGTACGGGCAAGCAGGCTTCGCGGGCACAGTACGCGGCTCTACCGCCCGGCCGCAGGTACGGGGAGTGCTGACCGCCGGCAACCTGCGGGTGAACGGAGGTGCCTGGAGATCGCTGCGAACCAATGTGGCTGCTTCGCCTTCAGAGGCGAGCCTGCAGAATGGGTTGCTGCAGGGTGCAGCGCGAGGGCGCATTGCCTTCAATGTGAGCATCGGCCTCAAGCAGTGGAAGTTCACCTCCTCCAGTCCGCTGCAGGTGGCGGTAAATGGTTCGCAAGTTGATCTGGAAAACTTGCAGCGGACCGCGGGGAAGCAACTACCGGCCTCCGGACTTGTTGCCTTCAATCTTTCTCTTCGCGGCTCCGAGATGAGGCCGACGGGGCAGGGCAGCATCAAGCTGAGCAAGGCGCAAGTCGGAGGCCAGCCGCTGCAGGCGGCAACCCTGCAGTTCCACGGCAATGGCACGCAGGTAGAAGGGAATCTGGGCGTACAGTTGCCGCGGGCTGGAGCCGCGCAAGCGACGTTCACGCTGAATCCACAGCGCCAAACCTACAGCACGCAACTTCGTGCCGTGGGTATTCAGTTGGCGCAACTGCAGGAGGTGAAGGCCCGGAATATACCTGTATCTGGAGTGGTGAACCTGACCGCCGGCGGGCAGGGCAGCTTCCAGAATCCGCAGTTGAGCGCCACCCTGGAGGTGCCGCAGCTGAGACTTCAGGATCAGACCGTCAATTCGTTCCGGCTGCAAGGCGAGGTTGCCAATCACGTGGCCACGGTGGCCATGAATTCGCAGGTGCTGGGCACTGCCATTCGCGCGCACGCGCGCGCGAATCTGACCGGCGCTTACTACACCACCGCAGCCATTGATACCAGCCGAGTGGCGCTGCGGCCGATTCTGGCCATTTATGCACCCGCGCAGGCGGCAGACATATCCGGGGAGACGGAACTGCACGCCACGCTGCAGGGGCCGCTGAAGAATCGCTCCGCGCTCAACGTGCACGCCAGCATCCCTGTGTTGCAGGTGAACTACAAGAACCAGATTCAGCTGGGTGCGGCCAACCCCATCCGAATTGATTTGGTGAATGGCGTGCTGGCGCTGCAGCGTGCCACGCTGAAGGGCACCGATACTAACCTGCAAGTGCAAGCCACGGTTCCCACCAACAGTGCCGCGCCCGCCTCCATGCTGCTGCAGGGCAACATCAACCTGAAGATAGCGGAGCTGCTTTCGCCCGGCATTAGCAGTTCGGGCGAACTGCGGCTTAATATCAACTCGTATGGCGCGCGAGCGAACCCGGACATTCAGGGACAAATAGAGATCGTGAACGCCAACCTGGCTTCGGGCAACGCTCCCATCGGGCTGCAGAACGGCAATGGCTTGCTGACCCTGACGCGGGACCGACTGGACGTTACGCATTTCCAGGGCATAGTGGGTGGCGGCACGGTGAGCGCGTCCGGCGGGCTGATCTATCGTCCGTCTCTCCGCTTCGACCTGGCCCTGGCCGCCAAGGACATGCGCCTGCTCTATCCACAGGGCGTGCGCGAGGGCCTGAATCTAAACCTCAACCTGACGGGCACGCAGCAGGCGGCGGTGCTGGGTGGCCAAGTCCACCTTGAGGAGCTCTCCTTCACCCCCGACTTCGATTTAAGTACCTTCATGGGCCAGTTCACCGGCACAGAGGCGGCGCCCCCTCCAGCGGGCTCATTCACGCAGAACTTGCGGCTCAATATTGACGTGCAATCCACCAGTGCAGTGAACCTGGTGAGCCGCACCTTGAGCCTGCAGGCGGCAGCCAACCTGCAGGTGCGGGGCACGGCCGATGAGCCTGTAATTTTGGGGCGCATCAATTTGAATGGCGGCGACCTCATCATGATGGGGAACCGTTACGTGCTGGAGGGTGGGACCATCCAGTTTGCCAATCCCATGCGCACAGAGCCGGTGCTGAACGTCTCCGCCAACACCACCATCCAGCAGTACCAGATCTATTTGCGGTTCGAAGGACCGGTGGATCGCATGCACACCAACTATTCGTCGGTACCGGCGCTGCCGCCGGCCGACATCATCCACTTGCTGGCCTTCGGCAGCACCTCCGAAGCGGCGGCGGCCAATCCCACGCCCGGCTCTTTGGGAGCGGAATCAGTGGTGGCCTCACAGGTGACCAGCCAAGTGACCAGCCGTGTGGCCAAGGTGGCCGGCATCTCCCAACTCTCCATTGATCCCGAACTGGGCGGCACGTCTAATGCGGGGGGGACCAGCACCAGCGCCCGCATCACGATTCAGCAACGAGTCACTGGCAGTCTGTTTGTCACGTTTTCCAGCGATGTGACCACTGCCCAGGATCAGGTCATTCAGCTGCAGTATAAAGTTTCGCCCAGGGTGTCGTTCAGCGGGACGCGCGACTACAACGGCGGCTTCGCATTCGAAACCCGGATTCGGAAAACGTGGTGAAGCCTCGTTTACAAAAGAAAACGTGCTGCCAAACGGCGTAGCACGAGGGTAATTATTGCGCGGCACGCAATCTGGTTATCATGGCTGCCGCTATGCGCATTAAGAACGAGGAACGCCTGGGCAGCCTGGTAGCTGCCGGCGGTATTGTCTGGGCGGTGCGGGTTGCCACCCAAAATATGAACACATTGTGGAATTTCAGCATGACCCAGCCTGGGCCACTGGAGATCTGCGCCCTGGGCATCCTGATGTGGCTGCACGCTAAATGGCGAGGTTCGATCAAAGTCTGACGGCCAGCCTTTTCACCTGATCCCCAAGGACTTAGGCGACTCTGTTTTGCCGGGTGGCGAGCAATCCTAGCCCTGACCAATCCGCATCTGTATCATTCTGACTATGAAAGCACGCAGCCTGGCGCCGCGCATGCTGGCGCTGTTTCTCGCCCTCCTGATTGCCCAGCCGGTCTGGTTGTGGGCGGCGGTGCACACGCCCGAACTGCCCAACCCCGGCGAGGTTTCCCTCACCAGAGAACAGCAGCAGCAGCTGGGCCTTAAGGCCATGTCGCAGGTGTATCAGCAAATGCCGGTGCTGCCCGATTCCAGCCCCGTTACCCAGTACGTGCAACAGCTGGGGAAGAAGCTGGAGAAGGTTATCCCCCAGCAGTACACCTGGCCCTATCAGTTCCATGTGATCGAGCAGAAGGAAATCAACGCCTTCGCCTTGCCGGGCGGGCCCATCTTCATCAACGTGGGCACGATCACGGCGGCGGATAACGAAGCCGAACTGGCCGGGGTCATGGCGCACGAGATGTCGCACGTATACATGCAGCACTCGGCCAAGCAGATGAAGCAGAACGTCGGGCCCAGCATTCTCGCCGGACTGGGTCAGATTCTGGGTTCAATGGTGGGGGGTGTGGGCGGAGCCATCGCCAGCATCGGCGGTCAGATGGCTGGGGGCATGTGGAGCATGAAGTACTCGCGCGGCGATGAAGCGCAAGCCGATGCGGTTGGCGCCATCATCCTGTGGAAGGCGGGCTACAACCCCAAAGCCATGGCTGAGTTCTTTCAGAAGCTGGAGAAAGAAGCTGGCCCCGGCGGCCCCCAGTTCCTCAGCGACCACCCCAACCCAGGCAACCGGGTACAGGCGGTGGATAACGAAATCAAGGACTGGCCCCCTAAGCCCTACCAGGATAACAGCCAGGCTTTTGTTGCCGCCCGTCAGCAAGCCACCAAGGTAAAGGCCTACACGGCGCAGCAAATTGAGCAAGGCGCTAAGAACGGCACCTGGGCAAGGCAGAATCAGAAAGTAGGCGCCGTCCCGAAGGCGGTACCAGTTTCTTCTACTTCACCTCCCGCCGGAGAGGGCAGGGCAACCCCCGGCAACGACAGCCTGGCGGGCCTTACTTATGAGCAGATCAAGCCCAGCGGGAGTTACAGCCAGTACCAGCAAAACGGGATCAGCATTTCGTATCCCAACAATTGGCAAGCCTCCAGCAGCCAAAACGGCGTGACCATAGCTCCGCAGGCGGCGGTCTCGCAGGCCGGGGTCGCCTATGGCGTGGTGATGGGTACGGCGCAGATGCCCAGCGGCACATCGCTCGATCAGGCCGCACAGATGCTGGCGCAGGAGATGGAGCAGTCCAATCCCGGACTGCAGGCTTCGGGATCAGCGAAGAGCGTTACCGTGAATGGCATGCAGGGCCGGTCGCAAATGCTGATGGGCAACTCTCCCGTGCAGCAGAACGGGAAGCCGTTGCCCGAGCAGGACTGGCTGGTGGCAGTCGCCGGTCCCAACAGTCAGCTGGTGTATGCGGTTTTTGTTTCCCCGCAAAGAGATTTCGGCCGGCTAAAACCCACCTACGAGCACATGCTGCACACCCTGCAACTGCAGTAATCCGGCCAAATAAGAAACCGCGGGCTTATCTCTGCTGCCCCGTTTTCTCCTTGAGCTGCGGGGCAACGCCCCAGTATGGCAGCGAATCTCACCAGCCATTCATCTGGAGGTCAGGGCGATGAAAGTCCCATTCCTGCTCGGCCGCCTCGTGTTCGGCGGCTATTTCCTGTACAGCGGCATCCATCATTTTCAGGATCACAAGATGCTCTCGCAATATGCGGGGTCGAAGAAGATTCCGGTTCCGGACGTGGCGGTGGCGGCCACGGGTGCGGCGCTGATCGCTGGCGGCGCCAGCATCCTGCTGGGCATCAAGCCCAAGCTGGGAACCTTGGCCATCATGGGATTTCTGGCAGGAGTGTCGCCGCTGATGCACGACTTCTGGAGCCAGCAGAAACCGGGGCAGCGGCAGGCGGAGATGATCAACTTTACGAAGAACATGGCGCTGCTGGGCGGAGCCTTGGCGCTAATGGGAGTGGAGGAGCCGTGGCCGGCCAGCGTTCCCGTGGCTCAGCCAGATGGGCTGCAGCGTATACGCAAGATTGCCAGGCGCAGGGTTGCGGCCTGATCCCCGATCGCAAGTTTGGAACCGCTCGGAAGGGCTACGGAGTTTCGTAGAATCGCGCGATGCAAGAAGACAAGGGGGTGGGCGACAGGCTTTTGACCTGCGTCCACCCGCCGCGTCGTCTACCGTACCTGCACAGTCCCATGAAGGATCTCGGGCCCGCTGGGCTGAGTGGCGGTGGGATTGTCTTCCGCGGTCACCACCACGTTAAAGGTCTTGTAGGGAGTGGTGGCAGCGAAACTGCCCTGCAGGTTGTCATTGATCTTCAACAGGCCTGCGTTTTGCGGCTGTTGATCGCGGGGCTCGACCCAGACCACATAATCATTCTTCGCCGGACTCAATTGGCTGGGAGCGGCCAGATTCTTGGTCTCGATCTTAAACTTCACATTGCCGTTGCGGTCATGGTCGTAGCTGATCTTGCCGTTGGCCGCTGGCACGATCGAACTGGCCACCATGGGGACGTCCTCGGCCCAGGCAACCAGGCCAATGAGTAGGACTGCTAAGGAAACTGCTAAACTTGCGCGGCGCATACGCACACCTCCTGAGGCACAAAGATAGGGTGATAGATGCCCGCGTAAGTGCGAGGGATGGCGCTGGCAGCGCGGACCAGCACGCGCGAGAACTGCGGACCTGAGCAGCACTGGGCGACAAGCCTGCAGCACAAAATGGCAGGCAGTGAATTCAGTTGCTCGGATGATCGTTCTGCTGCCGGCTGGCGGAGACGACCTGGACGAAGCGGGGAAGACGCTGCAGGCGTTCCGGCAGGTCGTCTACAAACTCCACAGCCATGCCCTGCTTCTCGCGGACCGCCTTGACCCGGCCCCGGGTATAAATACGCGCGCTGCCATCCTGCACCACAATTTCAAGACTGGCGCCCACCCGGCAAGGTTGTGGAGTCTGAACAAAGCAGCCGGCGAGGCTGAGGTTGGTCAGTTCTCCGGAAGCAATCGCCTGATCGGGGGTGCGAAACTGCACCTGGCTGGCGCAGGGATAGCGGGAAAACTGGCGGCAGTCCCGCAATGCGGTGCCAACTGACGTTTTCGCAACCTCGGCTTCCACGGCGACTGCTACTGAGTCCGTTTGGCTTCGGTCGGACCCTTCATTGCCGTCACTGCTGCTGCCCAGCCCGACGGCCACGGATTCGGGAGCGACTGTCGCTAAGGGAGCGTCCTGCTCGGCCAAAGTCTCACAGCGGCAGATGACGGCAGCCACCACGAACTCTCCCAATTGCATGCTGACACGCACCACATGGGCAAGGTAGCGAACCTTGCGTCCGCGGAACGGCGGCTTCCGGGGCAGGGTGGTGGTGATTTCTACTGCCGCCCCTGTCGGAAAACGCACTCCGCTGCGAAAGCACAAGCCCTTCTCGCTGAAGTTATAGATTCCCACCTGCTCCTCGGTGGCGCCTACACCATAACGCACGGCGGCGGGCAGAGGATCGAAATGGCGCTTTGCCAGCCGGCGGTCACTCAGAAGCAGTTCATTGCCCATGGGCCGGGGCTCGGAGATGCCCGTTGCATGGCGAGAGGGTGCGGCCGCGCGCCAGAGTTTACGTAAAGGATTGGTCATGGCTTTTACTCAGGGGCGAGGGGACCAACCGGGGGGAACAGCGCCCAAATCGTAATTGGAGGATAGCAAGTGGAGGGGGCGGGCAGAATGGCACCTCGGTGCCATTCTGGGAAACCGTTTCAAAATGGGCCCGCCCCGCTCTTAAAACATGTTGTTGGAAGTACTTGCGGGATGGTGGGGCAGGGCCCGCAGCATCTGTGACACATTCCACGCCCAAGCCGCCAGCAGGGCCGCTCCTTCGTTGATCTGATCGGGGATGACTTTGTCGAAGGTGTCAGCCTGGCTGTGATGGGCCTGCCCGTAGTGGGCCGGCATCTGCACGCAGAAATACCCCGGGACCCCAGCCTTCATGAATGGCACGTGGTCGGAGGCGCCAAACAGGCGTGTGCTCAGGGGCTGCAGCTCAAATACCTCCTCGAGCGGCCGGTAAATCTCGGTCATCAGCGGCGCTGTTTCCCATTCATCTTCCAGGGCGATGCTGAAGACTCTGCCAGTACCGGTGTCATGAATGAGCACGGCGTCCATCTTGGGGACTTCAGAGGCGTGGTTCTCGAGGAAGGTCTCAGCGCCGATGCCACCCTGCTCTTCTCCGGTAAACAGGATGAAGGTGAGGGTGCGCTTGGGCTGCCAGCCCAGGGCTTTCAGAGTGCGAGCCGCTTCCAGCACGGCCATGGCGCCGGTGCCGTTGTCCAGCGCGCCCTGGCCCAGGTCCCAGGAATCGAGGTGGCCGCCGATGATAACCCGCTGCTCGGGGAATTCCGTGCCCTTAATCTCTGCCACCGTAATGGAGGCGGGTACCGGGCCAGCGCTGAAAGTACCATTCAAGCTGACCTTCAGGGTGACCGGTCCGGATTGCTGCAGGCGATAGATGAGGTCGTAATCCTCATGGCTGATGAAGCCCATGGGCACGTCGGAGGGCTGATACTTGTTGTAGCCGCCGGCCATGTTGAACAGATTGTCCCACTTGCCGCTGTCTAGCAGGACGACGGCGGGCTGTTCGGCAGCGATCATTTTGAGCAGTTGCAGGCGCTCGCGAAACGACATGCGCGGACGGGGAACGCCCTGGGGCGGGGGAATCACCGCGTCGTAGGCGTTGTCGGCCGGTTGATTTTCCGGCCGCAGGGTAGCGGGCTTGCCAGCCAGCACCACTGCGCCTTTGAGCTGGCCCTTGTATTTATCGAAATCGGCCAGGGTCTTGACTTCCAGCACTCTCACCGTGCCGGTGACCGCGCCCGGAGTGGCTTTGCCCCAGCCGAAGGAACGGATGGGCACGGCGCGGCTGATGGGGCTGAGGATGGCGGCAGTATCTTGGCCGCGCGTCCAGGCGTGTGCGATCTGAGTCGTTTCCAGGTGGGCGTCAATGCCGTAGTCGCGGAAACGCTGCAGGGTCCATTGGCTGGCCGCCTGCATCTGCGGCGAGCCGGTCAGGCGGGGGCCGATATTGGTGGTCAGGTATTCCAGATTCTTCATGAGCTCAGAATGCGCCTTCACCTCATCGGCAATTTTCTGGTCGGCGGTTTCCATCGCTTTACGATAGTCCTGCCTCTCCTGGTCCGTGCGCGCGACAGGAGCCGCCGCTGGCTGCTGCGCGACCTTGCGGCTGGTGGCGAGGGATAAGGTTGTGAGCAGAGAAGCCAGCAGTGCGACGCCAATGAAGCGGCGAACGGATGCAGTGTTCATTTTTGGCATAACCAGCTGGGGATGGCTTTGGGCAAGCGGAGTATTGTAACAAGCCGAGGATTGTGCCCGTCGCGTTCTTTACAATGGAGGAATTCCTTCATCACATCTCAGTCTGCGGCATACGCTCCTTTTCCGGCGGCCTTGCGCACCAGTTCCAGGAAGGCGAGAGCGGTCTGGGTGAGCGGGCGGTGGCGGGAATGGAAAGCGTCAATGCTGCGCCGTTCCGGTTCGGCATCCAGAATCTCCACGGCCGTGAGCGATCCGCGGCGCAATTCCCGGGCCACCGCCAGATGCGGCAGAAAGGCGAGCCCCAGACCGCGCTCCACCATCTTCTTGGCGGTTTCGATGGCCTCCACTTCCAGCACCACATTGGGCACCAGGCCGGTGCGGCGGAACATTCCGTGGCTGAGCATCCAATCGCTGGAGTTGCGATCGTAGAAGATGAGGGGCCAGTTGGCGACCTCCTCCAGGCGGGCGCGGCGCGGGAACTTGGGGCGTTGCACGGCCTTGCGGATCAGCAGCAGGGGATCTTCGCGCAGGCTCAGCGTTTCCAGTTCGGGATGATGCAGGGAGCGGGCGATGCCGATTTCGGCTTCTCCGCTCAGCACCAGTTCCAGCACTTCCTTGGAGTGGCCGGAGCGCACGGTCACCATGATTTTGGGATGCGCTTCCTGAAAATGCTTGAGCACGTCCGGCAGGAAATACTGGCAAATGGAGAGGCCGGCGGCGACCTGCAGCGCGCCTCCGGTGAGGGGGCGCAGTTCGTGAACCGCCTGGCGCGCCAGGGCGGCGGCGCGCAGCAACTGCTCGGCATGCGGGCGCAGAGCCCGTCCCGCCGGGGAAAGCGCCAATTCCGGCCCGCCGCGCTCGAACAAGGGCACGCCCAGGGATTGCTCCAGGGCCTTGATACGCGCGCTTACCGCCGGTTGGGTTACGCGCAGGGCTTCCGCTGCGCGATGAAAGCCGCCAAAGGTCGCTACCGCCAGAAAGGTCTCTATCTGGTCCAGTTCCATGGCCACCGACGCGGGCGCCATTATGGCGCCGATAAAGGAATTTTATCGCATGCCAGCCCATCTTATCCTACCCGACGCAACGTGAGCAGCGCGATCTCCGGGGGCACGCCCAGGCGCAGGGGAGTTCCGATGGTGCCCAGGCCGCGGCTCACATAAACCGAGGCGTAGCGGGTTCGGAACAGAGCAGCCGCGTCACCGCTCATGGGGCGCCGATACAGGCCGGCAATATACTTGGTGATGAAACGCGCCGGGCTTATGCGGTGATCGAGAATTTCCACCCCCACCTGCCCGCCGTGAGTGTGTCCCGCCATCATCAGGTCAATGCCCAGCTCGCCGGCCCGGGGGAAGGCGTTAGGGTTGTGGGAGAGGAGGAGATTGGGCATGTCCGGCCGCACCAGGCGTTCTTCTCCCTGCAGCATGGTTCCGCTTTCGGAAGAAAACCAGCGCTGCCGCTGGTAATCCACTCCGATCAGGTTGAATCTGGCCCCACGCCACGACAGTTGTGTATTTTCCTGACGCAGCATGGTCATGCCATGCTGGCGAAACAGTTGCGCCGCCTCTTCCTCGGTGTGGGTGTAAATTTCGTGATTGCCGTTGCAGCCCCACACGCCCAGGGGCGCCCGCAGGCGACTGAGTTCGGCGACGCAGGCCTCCAGGGGATCGCCGCGTCCGGTGAGCAGGTCGCCGGTGATCATGATCACGTCAGCGTGCAGCCGCTGCGCTTTATCCACGATGCGCCGCACCTGGCTGATGGGCATGTAGTTGCTGGCGTGAATGTCGCTGAGCTGCAGAATGCGCAGCCCGTCGAGGCCGTGGGGGAGGCTGGAGATGGGCACGTCCACGCGATAGATCTCAAAATCGAAACGCTCGATGGCGAAGCCGTAAAGCGCTCCCGCCAGCGGCAGGGCTCCCGCGGCGTAGGTGGCGGTGCGCAGGAAATAGCGGCGCTGGCAATCGGCGGGAGGATCGTTCAACGCGACGTCAGCGTGCCGGACAATTCGCACCAATGCCACGCTCCTGCGCCATAACCAGTCAACACCGCGGACTGCGGAGATGACCAGAAAGGCGAAGAGCGACCAGGTGAACCACAGGCCGAGGAACTCCGAGGACCAGCGCGAGATGCCGGGCGTGGGCCAGCCGCTGCTGCCGAACGCCGCCAAGCGTTCCACCACGGCCAGCAGCAGCAGAATGCCCAGTGCCGTCCATAGCACACGGAACACGGACCGCCAGCGCGGTCGCCGAACCGCGGCAATGGCCCGGCGGGTGCTGCGCACCCAGTAGCGCTGCGAGAGGTAGAGCGTGACCAGGAACAGGATCGGAATCAGAATGCGCAGGGCCGAAAGACTCATGCCATGAACTTACCAGATGTGGGTTTCAGGAATGATCCACTTTGGCCATGATCTCGGGAGTGTAACGCTCACCCGCGATCGCCGACTCTGGCAGGCTTCGGCGGATGTCAGCCAGGTCGGCGGCCGTCAGTTGCACCTGCTGAGCGGCCCAGTTTTCTTCCAGGTGATTGCGGCGCCGGGTTCCCGGGATGGCGCAGATGAAATCGCCCTGGGAGATCACCCAGGCCAGCGCCAGCTGTGCCGGCGTGCAATGCTTCTCCGCCGCCAGCTGCTGAAGCTTCTCCACCAGCCGCAAATTGCGGCCAAAGTTTTCGCCCGTGAGCCGGGGCACATTGCGGCGAAAATCGCTGGCAGCGAAATCCGCCTGTTTCAGCGCACCGGCCAGAAAACCGCGCCCCACCGGGCTGAAGGCCACAAAGCAGATGCCCAGCTCGCGGCAAGCCTGGAAAATGCCACCTTCCGGGTCTCGCGTCCACAAGGAGTATTCCGATTGCAGGGCGGCGATGGGATGAATCTTAGACGCCCGCCGCAAAGTGTTGGCGGAAACTTCCGACAATCCGATGTGCCGTATCTTGCCGGCGCGCGCCAGGTCCGCCATCGCGCCCACAGATTCCTCAATCGGAACTTTGCGGTCGAGCCGGTGCAGATAGTACAGGTCAATGACCTCGACTCCCAGGCGCTGCAGACTGGCCTCGCAGGCGGCGCGAATATGTTGCGGGCTGCCGTCAATGTCGTCTTTATTGTCCGATTTCTTATCCCAGACGAAGCCGCACTTGGTGGCCAGCAGTACCTGGTTGCGCCGCCCCCGCAAGGCCCGGCCAACCAGTTGCTCGTTGTGCCCGTGGCCATACACGTCGGCGGTGTCCCAGAAATTGCAGCCCAGTTCCAGGGCGCGTTCCAACGTGGCCAGCGACTCCTTTTCTTCCGCGGGTCCGTAGCTGCCGGACAGGACCATGCAACCGAATCCGATCGCGGGTACTTGCAGCCCACCTTGTCCCAGAGGTCGCTCGATCACCTGCATGTTTCTGCTCCCCACGTAAAACATCTATTGTATGCCGCCAGAGGAAGGGGTTGTCAGAGGACTAGTGCAACGGCAGAAGTGCGCAGAGGTCGAGATCCAAGGGAAACCTTTCTATCTGGGATGCAGACTACTACTAGAGGGACGAGAGCCGTCCAGGCAAGCTGATTAAGGACAATGCCACCGAGCTCAGTTTTCTGTTCTGGCAGCTGGGCGCGGCTCCTGC
>JBLMXE010000233.1:0-4478 GCA_050257615.1 Chlamydiota bacterium
GCAAAAAGTACAAGCTGCACGTGCGCGTGTTCCTGAGCCGGTACCGGGGCTATTCGCAATGCTCCACGTGCGGCGGCACGCGGCTGCGGCCGGAAGCGCGCCAGGTGAAGATTGCGGGCAAGGACATCTGCGAAGTGTGCGCCCTGACAGTGGAGAAGGCGCGGGAATTCTTCGACGGGCTGAAGCTTACGCCGCAGGACGCGGCCATCGCCGACAAGTTGCTGCAGGAAATCCGCGAGCGCCTGACCTTTCTGAATGATGTCGGGCTGGAGTACCTGACGCTGGACCGGCTGGCGGCCACGCTCTCCGGCGGCGAGGCCCAGCGCATCCAGCTGGCCACCTCGCTGGGCTCGCGCCTGGTAGGCACGCTTTACGTGCTGGATGAGCCTTCCATCGGGCTGCACAGCCGCGACACCCACCGGCTCATTCACATCCTGCACGGCCTGCGCGACCTGGGAAACACCATTCTGGTTGTGGAACACGATCCCGAGATCATGCTGGCCTCCGACCGCATTCTCGACCTGGGTCCCGGGGCGGGCGAGAACGGCGGCAAGGTGATCGCCGCCGGCACCTACGAGCAGATCAAGCGCACACCCACCTCCCTTACCGGCCGCTACCTGGCGCAGGAGCTGCGCATTCAGCCGCCCAATCAGCGCCGCCAGCCGGGCGCGCACAAGCTGCGCGTGGTAGGGGCGCGCGCCCACAACCTGAAGGCCATTGACGTCACCATCCCCCTGGGCATGATTGTGGCCATCACGGGCGTCTCCGGCTCGGGCAAGTCCACGCTGGTGCACGACGTGCTGTACCAGGCGCTGGCTACGGCCAAGCGCCAGGTCAACGGCAGCGGCCCCCTGCCGGGCGCGCTGGAACGGCTGGAGGGCGCGGAGTGGATTGACGAAGTGGTGCTGGTGGACCAGTCGCCCATCGGACGCACCCCGCGCTCCAACCCGGTCACCTACATCAAGGCGTTCGACGTCATCCGCGAACTGTTCGCTTCCCTGCCCGAAGCACGCAAGCGCGGCTACAGCGCCGGACACTTTTCCTTTAACATCCCGGGCGGGCGCTGCGAAACCTGCCAGGGAGACGGCACGGTCACGGTGGAGATGCAGTTCCTGGCGGACGTGGAGCTGATCTGCGAGGAATGCAAGGGCACGCGCTACAAGCCGCAGGTGCTGGAAGTGCGCTATCGCGGCAAAAACATCCACGAAGTGCTGAACCTGACGGTGCGGGAGGCGCTGCACTTCTTCGCCTCGGTTCCGAAGCTCACGGAAAAGCTGCGCGTGTTGGAGGAAGTGGGCCTGGGCTATCTGCGGCTGGGGCAATCCGCTACCACGCTCTCCGGGGGCGAGGCGCAGCGCATGAAGCTGGCGGCGCACCTGCAGCCGCGCAACAGCCTGCGAACGCCGCAGGAGGGCAAGCGGCGGCACCGCACCCTCTATATTTTTGATGAGCCCACCACCGGGCTGCACTTTGACGACGTGAGCAAGCTGCTGGCCGCGTTCCGGCGCCTGATTGAGGCGGGCGGATCGGTGCTGGTAATTGAGCACAACCTGGACGTCATCAAGACCGCCGACTGGATCATTGACCTCGGCCCGGAAGGCGGCGAGCGCGGCGGCTACGTGGTGGATACCGGGCCGCCGGAGGCGATCAGCAAGAACGCGAACTCGTACACCGGCAAATTTCTGGCGCAGATGCTGAACGGAAATGGCGCCCGACCAGAGGTTTAGCTGGACAAAACCGGCTGTGTTTTGCATTCGCGAATTGGGGTGGCGTTAGGTTTCGCGGTAATCTACTGGATAGCCAGCCTGTTCATCACCAGGGGCTACGGACCACCGGAAATGGCCGGGAAACAGAAACTGCTGAAGTTGGTCACTGCCATCCTGCTCGCGGTTTTGGTTCCCTGCCTGCAGGCGCAGCAAACCGGCAAGACTACCCGCCACATACGGGTGCAGGAATCCGACCCGCTCTTCCCGCCAGAATTGCGCCAGGCGGAGGCAGCGCTGGACAAGAAGGACTATGCTGCGGCCGCGTCTCTGCTGCAGACGGTGACCAGCAAAAACCCCGCCAACTATCGCGCCTGGTTTGACCTGGGCTACCTTTACACGGCCACCGGGCAGAAGGCAGAAGCGATTGAGGCTTACCGCAAAGCGGTGGCCGCCAAGCCGGACGTGTTTGAGTCCAACCTGAACCTGGGCCTGATGCTGGCGCAGAGCGGCGATCCAGAGGCGGAACAGTTCTTGCGCGCGGCCACGCAGCTGAAGCCCTCCGCCGACCCCCAGGAGGGATTGGCGCGCGCCTGGGTGTCCCTGGGACACGTGCTGGAGAAAAGCAAGCCCAGCGAGGCGGTGCAGGCATTCACAGAAGCAGCCAAGCTTCAGCCCAAGGACCCTGAGCCGCATCTATCGGCCGGCGCCATCCTGGAAAAGCAACGTGATCTGCCCGGGGCCGAGCGCGAGTATGAGGCGGCGCTGGCCCTGGAGCCCAATTCGGCAGATGCCTTGGTGGGCCTGGCCAACATTTACATGGAGTCCAAGCGCCTGCCCCAGGCGGAAACCGCTTTGCGGCGCTATCTGGCAGTGGAGCCTAAGAACGGGCCAGCGCATCTCCAACTGGGGCGGGTGTTGGAGGCGGAAGGCAAGCATGCGGAAGCCGCCGCCGAACTGCAGCAGGGCCTGCAACTCGCGCCCGGCGATCCCGGAGCACAGCGCGATCTGGCTTTTTCCTACGCAAGTGCGGGCAAATACGACAAGGCGGAGGCCATTTACCGCGCCCTGCTGGCCAAAGCGCCGAACGATGCGGAATTGCATTACGGCCTGGGCGCGGCCCTGATGGCCCAGCATAAGGACGCCGAGGCGCAAACCGAGCTGCTGACCGCCATTAAGCTAAAGCCGGATGCGGGCGTGATTTATGGCGATCTGGCGGTGGTGGCGGCGGAGAACAAGAACTATGTTCTTGCCCTGAAGGCTCTGGACGTGCGGGCCAAGTTTCTTCCGGAGAACGCGGGAACGTACTTTCTGCGAGCCACCAGCCTGGATCACCTCAAGCAGTTCAAGCTGGCAGCCCAGAGTTACCGGCAGTTTCTCTCCGTTTCCGGCGGCAAAAATCCCGAGCAGGAGTGGCAGGCACAACATCGCCTGCTGGCCATCGAACCCAAAAAGTGAGGCGGCGGAGCCAAGTCGGTTTGATCATCCTGCTGACGCTGGCGAGCTCGCTGGCTGCGGTGGCGCGCCGCCAGACCCTGGAAGAACTCAAGGCGAAACTGAGTTCCGCCAAGCTCTCCGACCAGCCTAAGCTGTGCCTGGAAATCGCGCGCCGCCAGCTGGACGACACCCAAAAGGCGTACCAGACGGGGCAGACGGAGCAGGCGCAGAAACTGCTGCAGGAAGTAGTGCAATACTCGCAGCAGGCGGGAGATGCGGCGCGGAAATCCGGGAAACACATCAAGAAGACCGAAATTGAGGTGCGTAAGATGTCGCGCCGGCTGCAGGATTTGAAACCCACCCTGGATGTGGACAGCCGCCCGCCGGTGCAGCAAGCCATTGACCACCTGGAGCATATTCGCACGCAACTGCTGATGCAGATGTTTTCGGGACACTGATTATGAAAATTGAACCTCTGCGCGTGTTCCTGGCTTTTATCCTGATTGTGGCGGCGCTTCCTGCTTTGGCCCAGCGCCTGCCGCGCGATCCGCTCAACCAGAAAGAAGTTGACGAACTGCGCGATACCAACCAGGAGCCGGAGAAGCGCCTGCCGTTGATCGTGAAGTTCGCCCGCGAGCGGGTGGATGCGGCGCTGGCGGCGCGCGTCAATCCCAAGTTGTCAGCGGGCGACCGCGCCGCCGCCATTCATGATTCCCTGCAGGACTTTCTATCCATTTACGACGAACTGGACGACAACCTCGACATGTACACCGACCAGAAGGAGGACCTGCGCAAGCCTCTGAAAATGGTGATCGCGGGCGACGGGGAGTTCAAGGTCAAGCTCGACCAGTTACGGCAGAATTCCTCGCCCGATGAGATGAAGGTTTATGCTTTCGCCCTGACCAGCGCCATCCAGGCGGTCAGCGACGGCGCCTCAGAGCACCGCAAATTGCAGCAGGAACAGGAAGGACTCGCCAAGGCAAGGAAGAAAACCCATCGCTAGATGGGAGGAAAAGTGACGATTGAAGATTGATGATTGACGATTGGAAACCAAGCCATCATCTGCGTGCATCCGCGGCGATGAAGTTTCCAGCAGGACTTCGCGGGCGGGGGCGGCCGCGCCACAAGATTGACGATTGAAGATTGATGATTGACGATTGGAAACCGCCCACGCCACAAAGGGCAGCGTAACCACCCGCTGACTTACCAGCTACCAACTACTAACTACCAATTACCGGGTTTATCCGTGCTAACCTACAGCCATCGTGCGGGAAAAGCTGCTACCTATTTTTGAGGAAAGCTATCGCGAGCTACGCCCGCGCGCGCCCATCCCCGAGT
>JBLMXE010000234.1:0-3202 GCA_050257615.1 Chlamydiota bacterium
TGGAATCGGTCCATGCCGCCAATGGCGACCTGCGCGGATTGATCGATTTCGGCTTTTTCGGCATTATCGCCCGTCCCCTGTTCATCTGGCTCCGCTGGATGCAGCAGCACTTGGTCAGCAATTGGGGCTGGGCCATTGCGCTCCAGACCCTGATCATCACCCTGGCGTTGCTGCCCCTGCGCATTTCCAGCATGAAGTCTTCACTGAAAATGCAGAAGGTGGCGCCGCAGATCAAAGCGATTCAGGAGAAATATAAGAAGTACAGCATGCGCGATCCGCGCCGCCAGCAGATGAACCAGGAGATTGGCGACCTGTACAAGAAAGAAGGCGTCAACCCGGTGGGCGGCTGTTTGCCCTTGGTCATCCAGATGCCTTTTCTGATCGCCTATTACGCCATGCTGGAGGTGGCGATCGAGCTGCGGCATGCTCCTTGGCTGTGGATTCGTGACCTCTCCTCGCCCGATCCCTGGCACCTTCTGCCCATCTTGATTATCCTTAGCACCCTGTTCGTGCAGAAGATGACGCCGGCGGCCGGCATGGACCCCACGCAGCAGAAGATGATGAATCTGATGATGCCCCTGTTTCTGGGCGTGATCAGCTGGAATCTGGCGGCGGGATTGTGCGTTTATTGGGTGTTGAGTAATTCCATCGGTATCGCGCAGCAGGCGATCATGAATCGCACCGAGCTGGGCCGGGAAATGCGCGCCGAAATGGAAAAGCGCGCCCGCAAGAAAGCGAAAGTTTGAAAAAGCAGCCTTCAGTTCTCAGCTTTCAGCTGTCAGCCAGCACCATGGGGCTGATAGCTGAAAGCTGACGGCTGACAGCCATCTATGCCTATCGCCGACAAAGCGAGCGGGGCCCGCAAGATTGACGAACTGTTGCGGGCGGTGGTGAAAGAGTGCGAGTTCCGCCTCAAGTACCGCATTACCGTGGACCCGCCTTTGCCGGAAGAGCGCGACTGGGAACGGCCGGAAATCCTGGTCGAGCTTTCCGGTCCCGATAGCGACCTCCTGCTGGAACGCGGCGCCGAACTGCTACGTTCGCTGGAGCACCTTTCCCAGGAGATGCTCCGGCTCTCGCCCTCTGAACACGAACGCGTGGCCTTCGACTGTATGAACCACCGCGCCATGCGCCTGGAAGAACTGAAGCTGGCGGCGGGCGTGGCCGCGGAGCGGGTGCGCAAGACCGGCGTCCCCTACACCTTCAGCCCCATGTCGTCGCGGGAACGCCGCATCCTTCACCTGGCCTTGCGTGACGAGACTGACCTTAAAACCGAGAGTACGGGCGAGGCTGGCCGCCGCGCGGTGGTGGTCTATCCCAAAGACTATAAGCCAGTGCCGCGTCCCGGACGGCGGTAATCCCCGCAAAAAGGCTCAGCCAGGGAGTTAGCACGCCATGTGGCCCTTCGAGGTTTGCATGAAATCAGCCTCGCTGTTCCTTGTGTTCCTCACTTTCTGCATCACGCCTTTCGCCCAGACGGCGCCGGCCCCGCCGCCGGATGCCGCTCAGGTTTTTGCATACAACACCAAGGCTTCGCTCGAGTTCCAGGAAAAGTCCATGGAGCAAGTACACGGCATCAAGGTGGAGGATGTCTCCTATACCAGCCCGAAAGGCGGTGGTGTGCCTGCCTTTCTGATTGTGCCGCCGGGCAAGGGTCCATTTGCGGGGCTGGTGTTCGTGCACTGGGGCCAGGGCGACCGCAGCGAATTCCTGGCCGAAGCGGTGATGCTGGCGCATGCGGGGGCGGAATCGCTGCTGATTGACGCGCCCTATAACCGGCCGGGCGCGCCGGTGATGGACACCTTCACTCATCCCGAAATCGAGCGCGACGGCTATATCCAGCTGGTTGTGGACGTGCGCCGCGGCGTGGACCTGCTGCTCAGCCGCCCGGAGGTGGACGGCAAGCGCATTGGCTACGTGGGGCATAGCCTGGGAGCCACCTGGGGCGGGCCGCTGGCCGCCGCAGATAAGCGCATCAGAGCCCTGGTCCTGATGGGCGGGCTGCCCACTATTACGGACTTCAGCGGCAACGACTACATCTCCACCGTAGTGCACAAGGCGTACACCCCGGAGCAGATAGCCACTTATGTGAAGGTGATCTCACCGGTTAATCCGGAGCGCTTTGTAAAACAGTCGGCGCCGGCTACGCTCTTTTTCCAGTTTGCCCGCCATGACCGTTACATCACGCCCAGGTTTGCCAGGGAATATTTCGACGCAGCCGCGCAGCCCAAACGGCAGAAGTTCTATTTCTGCAGCCACGAATTCAACGATCCTGCCGCCCTGATGGACCGCGACCAGTTCCTGGAAAAAGAGCTGGGATTGAAGCCGGTCATGCCCATCATCCTGCGGCAGATGGGCATCGCGCTGGCGCCCGCGCGAGTGGTGGGCAGAACGCACTGACGTCAGACAGCACGCCGGGCCATGTCCGCCGCGACCTCACGCAGGCGGCCGCTGGTCACGTCATAGATAAAGCCTCGCACCGTGACCTGCGCAGGAATCCAGGGGTGCGATTGCAGCCGCTGCATCTGCCGTCGGACGTTCTCCTCCAGGTCGTGGAAGCCATGGAAATGAGCGGGCACGACCGCCGTCTTGCCAGTGCTTTTCTCCAGACGCGAGCGCAACTCCTCATCGCTGAAGCCCAGCAAGCCGCAGTCGGTGTGGTTGATGATGAGGAACTCCTGCGTGCCCAGCAGATGATGAGAAATGATAAGGGAACGCAGGGCATCTTCGGTGACCACGCCGCCGGCATTGCGGATAATCTGGGCGTCGCCGGGTTTCAAGCCGAGACACTGTTCCACGGAGAGGCGGGCGTCCATGCATCCCAGCACCGCCAGTTTTAGGGCCGGGGACCGGGGCAGGTTCCCCAGGTTGAAGGATTTCGCGTAGGCTTCGTTGGCTTCCAGGACATCTTCAATGGCCGACATTTGTTCAGCGCCCTCCCAGTTCAGAATGTCCATTAGATTGCACGGAAAAGCGCGGGTTGGCAAAACTGCGCGCCCTTCCCACTAGAATAAAGCTATGCATCTGGACGATACCATTGTGGCCATCGCCACTCCGCCGGGCCGCGGCGGGATAGGGGTGGTGCGCCTGTCCGGGCCCCAGGCTCGGCACATCGCCCTGCCCATGTTGCGGCTGAAGCATGAGCTGGAGCCGGGGAGAGCGGTGTTCGGGGAGTTGGTGGAGCCAGAAGGCTTTGTAGGGT
>JBLMXE010000235.1:0-12478 GCA_050257615.1 Chlamydiota bacterium
AGACGCTCGACATCGTGTTGTGGAGCGTCTTCTTCCTGGTGCCTACTGGCCGGGGCCAGAGCATTGACCTGATCTCGGCGGAAGAATTCGAGCAGGTGTTTGAAAGGCTTTATGAGACTTCACGGCGGGTGAAGTTCGATATCAAGAGCACGGAGGCGCAACACTACCGCCGCTTCCTGCTGCAGAAGCGGACCGAAGCCCGGCGCAGCGGCCCGCCCGACGCGGCCATGGCCAAGGTGTTCGGCGCCACCAGCGCCGACGGCATCGGACGCGCTCCCCGCGGCATTAACGACGGCAAGGGTTTTGTGTTCGTTTCCCATATGGGGCAGGTCTTTCCCAGCGGCTTCCTGCCGGTGTCTGCCGGCAACATACGACAGCACTCGCTCACCGAACTCTATCGTCACTCGCCCTTGTTTGTCGCCCTGCGCGACAGCGCCAACCTGAAAGGGAAATGCGGAATCTGCGAGTTCCGCGAGGTGTGCGGAGGTTCGCGCGCCCGCGCCTATGCCGTCAGCGGCGACATGTTCGGGGAAGAGCCCAACTGTGTGTATCAGCCGCAGCCGCGCCCGGCAGCGGTCCGGGAGCGAAGCGCCGGCACGGCAACGCAGGCTTAGTGCTCCGGCTCACCCCGCCGCGTGAGCCCTGTCACTGCACCATGGTGCCCTCTCTCCAAGAATGGTCATGAAGGAGGAAACCGTGGAAACTACCCATCTCTACCATGCCAGCGCCATCTGGACTATGCGGCGCCGGGGCATCGCCTCGGCAGAAGATGTGCCGCGCACCATCAATTTCTCCGCGCCGCCGGAATTCCAGGGCGAGCCCGGCCTGTGGACCCCGGAACACCTGCTGGTTGCCTCCGTCGCCACCTGCTTCCTGACCACCTTCCGCGCCGTCGCCGAAATTTCCAAGCTGCAGGTGGTTCGTCTGGAAGTTGAAGCCGAAGGCGTTCTGGAAAAACAAGAGGGCGGTTTCCGCATCACCCGCGTGATGGTGCGCCCGAGGCTGACCATCGCCGATGCGGCCGACCAGGAGCGGGCGCAGCGCCTGCTGGAAAAGGCCGAGCGCGCCTGCCTCATCTCCCGTTCCCTTTCCAGTGAAGTAACGATGCAGGCGACGGTGGAAGTGGACGCTGCTGTGCTGGTGTAGGCGCCCGTAGAGGTGGAAGTTTCCCGCGGCGTGAAGTAAGGTGGTAAGCGTCGCTGATGACTTCCACCCCGGCGGTACAGAGCCCTGACCAACCCGCTGCCGCGCCTGCCCCGGTCGCGCGTCCGCGGCTGCGCGTGATTCTTCCCCTAGTCCTGCTGCTTGTCTATGTGGCGCAGTGCGCCTGGTTTATCCGCACCCAATCCTTTACCTTCGACGAACCTATTCACATTGTCACCGGGCTGGAAATGTGGCGCTACAGCCGCATCCAGGATTGGAACGACCATCCACCGCTGCAGCGATTGTTATGCACCCTGCCGCTGATCGGCTCCAAGTGGCAGGTGGATGTGCAGGGACACTTCCCTGACTTTCTGGCGGTCGGCTTTCATCCCGGCCCGCAGCAGATGGCGGACCGAGGGCGGGCCATGAGCGTGGTACTGGGCATTATTCTCGCCCTGGTGTTGTGGACCACCACGCGCCGCCTGTTCTCCGAGCAGGCTGCCAACCTGGCCCTGGCCTTATTTGCGTTTTCGCCGGCGTTAATCGCCCACTATTCGCTCATCACCACCGATGGCATCGGCGTGTTGATGATTTTCGCCACCGCCGTGCAGTTGCTGCGCTGGCGGCACAATCCCAGCCGGGGTCAGACACTGCTGCTGGGCGCGGTCATGGGCCAGTTGCTGCTGGCTAAGTTTTATACCCCGCCCATGTTTTTGGTGGCCTTGGGCTGGCTGCTACTGCTGAAGCCGGGAAAAATTGCTTTTCATCCCCGGCGCTGGAACTGGCGTGCCGCGGGGATGGTCTGCGGCATCGCGTTTATGGTGGTATGGGCGGGGTACTTTTTCCATGTCTCGCACTTGACCATGCGCGATGGCCGCTTTATTGCCACCTTCCCCCACCGCGCCCCGATCATTAAGAACATGCGCACGCCGGTGAACTTCGAGATTCCGATACCGGCGGGCGAGTACCTGGAAGGGCTGCGCAACGTGGCTTTCCACAACCATCGCGGCCACCAGGCATTCTTCCTGGGGACGGCCACGCACAAGGGCAGTTGGAAGCTTTACTACCCGACGTTGATGCTGCTGAAGTGGCCCACGGTGGTGGTGCTTCTGCTTCTTGTCGGGTTGATCCAGGCTGCGCGGCGACGCATCGCCGTTCCGCGAGATCTGCTCATCATGGCCACTTTTCCCGCGGTTTATTTCGTCTTTGCCATCTTTTCGCACATTGATATTGGCGACCGCCATATCCTGCCCATTTATCCTTTCGTGTTGCTGTTCGTGGCCGGCGGCTGTTGGCAACTGGCGCGGCGCTCGCGCACGGTGCTGGCGCTCATGCTGATTGCGGTGGCTCTGAACGCCGCTGACGCCTTGCGCTACGCTCCCGACTATCTTTCCTACTTCACCCCCTTTGTGCGCCCCAGCCAAACTTACAAGCTGCTCAGCGACAGCAACTTAGACTGGGGAGAGGGTTTGCTGGCGCTGCGCCGCTACCAGGCTGCTCATCCCCAGGAGAAGATTTATCTGGCTTATTTCGGCAGCGTGGACCCTGCGGCTTACGGTTTGTGGGCACAAAAGCTGGAAGAAGGACAAAGGGTTTCAGGAGCAACGGTGGTGGTCAGCGCCACCCAGCTGACAGGGCAAATGCTTAAAAACTTTGACGCTTACCACTGGGTGCTGGCCTATCCCCAGAAGACAATCCTGAATCACAGCCTGCACGTTTTCCAGGTTCCACCGCAGTAGTTCTCTAACGAGTGGGGGCCGAGCTAAAGCTGAGGAGCCGATCCAGGGCCCTCTGCGATTGTTCTTTCTTTCGGCTGTCTGCTGCTTCAGGTCGGGGAGCATAATTGGGAGCCAGCTTGGCGCAGGCATCCGCCAGTTCGATGAAAGAGCGTCCGATCTCGGAATTGCTCTGCAGGATTACCGGGTTGCCGCGATCAATAGCCGGGCCGACGGCATTGAACTGGTTAGGTATCTTCCAGAAAATGCGGCAGTTGGTGGCGGCCTGGGCATCTTCGTCGCTGAAGCCGGCAATCTTGCGGTAACGGTTGACTAGCAGCTGTACCCTGGGACTGGTGGGATCCCCGCCCAGGAATTCTCGTACTCTTCCCGCACTCCAGAGCGAAGAAACATCTGCCTGCACTACCAGCAACACCAGTTCGGAGAGGTCGCAGACGGTATGGGTGATCCTGTCCATGCGATTGGAGCCGTCCACAACGACAAATTGGTAGTGGTCCAGAAGCAGATCAAACAGAAGTACCAAATCGCTGGTTTCGACCTCCAGCGGCGCGGGGAGATTCAGACCCGCCAGGAGGCGGAGACCTGCCGGCAATTCCGTCATAAATCCTTCCAGCAAAGAGACGTCCATGCGATGCAGGTTGCGCAGGGCGTCCACCAACCCGAACTGGGGCCGGACATTCAAATGCAGCGAGGTGTGCCCCAGGGGGGCAATATCAACCAGGGCCACGCGCGAGTGTTGTTTTTGCAAGGCGAGAGCGGTATTGACTGCAATGGTTGTCGCACCACAGCCGCCCTTGGCGCTCAATATGGTAATGAGCCTTCCTCGCACCCCGCCAGACTTGCGTCCCTGCTGACAGGCATGAAAACGGCCAAAAGCCTCCAGCAGAGCGCCGCTCCCCGAGTCGCGGTCCAGAAACTCAGAAGCCCCGGCCCGCATCGCGCGAATAATGACTTGCGGTTGGGCGAGGGTGCCGACAGCAAACACCGCGGTTTCTTCAGGTTTCTTGGCGAGAAACTCAATAGCGGTGATGGCGGAATCGGGATCGGCCGCAGCTATGTCCACCAAAATGACGTCGGGATGCACCTGCTGCAGTTGCCGAACGACACTATCGCCGGCGACGGCAGGCAGGGCCTCGCGGCGGAAGACCACCTCCGCAGCCAGCGTGGCCTCCACTCGCGACTTCAATTGCGAGAGGTGCTCTTCGTTCTTGCCGAGCAGAGCAACTTTGAACGTTCGCATGGGTGAGTATATTGCTTTGACTCTCAACATCTTAGGGAGGGATTAGCCCGATTCCAAGTGACGAAGGTAATAGATCGCCAAGGGGAGTGGCAGGCAGACACCATGGGCCAAAGCGGGAATGCTTACACTTTTGGCCTAAGATCCGCGGGCAGAAAAGTCTTTTTTGAGGATTGTCAGTTGTGATACGGTTTCGACCTAATTAACGGCACCAGGGAGACAGCAGTGCATACACCAGGGCAGCAATTGCGGATCTTGCGCGAACAATTGGGACTGACCATGCGGGATGTGGAGGTCGCCAGCACGCGTATCGCAGGCAAACATGCTAACGACGACTTTGCCATCGCTTTGAGCCGGCTTTCCGACATTGAAACTAAGGGCATTGTGCCCAGCATTTACCGGCTCTATTCTCTGGCCATTATTTACCGCCGCGACATACGTGAGCTGATGGCCTGGTATGGCATTGACCTGAACGATGCGGCCGCCGACATGCATGCTGTGGAACTGCGCCGGTCGCACCGGGCTGAGGTATTGCTGGGAGCTAGCGCAGTGCGGGTTCCAGTACGCCTGGATCCGGCTTTTGATCCGCGGCGCAGCGCCAATCTGGGGCGCATGATTGAGCAATGGGGCTTGGTTCCCATGGCTTATCTGGCCCAGTTTGCCAACCGCAATTACACCTATGGCTATGTCGGTACGGAAGATTTCACCATGTACCCCATTCTGTTGCCGGGATCTTTCGTCCAGGTAGATGAGGCGCGCAACAAGGTGACCAGCGCGATGTGGCGGTCGGAATTCGAGCGGCCGATTTACTTTGTTGAGACTCGCCATGGCCATACCTGCTGCTGGTGCAGCCTGAAGGGCGATCAGCTAACCCTGCAGCCGCACCCACTTTCGCCGCAGTCGGTGCGCATTCTGCGGCACCCGCAGGAGGCGGAAGTAATTGGGCAAGTGGTAGGAGTAGCTATGAGACTGGCGGACTGGTATGACTCCGAGCACGCGCCAGAGCTGAAACCGCGTGCAGCACTGAATTGAAATGGAGCCGGGGGCCGTCTCCCGCCCCCGGGGGAGCCAGGACCGGCAGGCGCTGACAAAGATAGCCCAGATATTCATTCAGCCCCAGGCTGAGCCCCTTTTGAGACTGGGTCACGTCCTCCAGCAGATGAGTCAACGGTGTGCTCAGTATCCTGGTAAACAGCAGTCGGTGAGCTTCCGAGGCGGCCTGTTGGGCGGCGCTCTCCCCGTGCACTCGCGCTAAACCCCAGTGACAGTATGAGCTATCCCCCTGGCGAAGGCCGGCCACGTAGTCCAGTTTGTCCAGCAGGCCCGGGATGGGAGCCAGGCTGTTAAGCACAAAATCGTCAAAAGGCGACTGAAAAGTCATTTTTGTTCCGTTTTCCGGAATTTGAACTTTTGGGCGATTAATCTTGCTTTTTGCCTGACCGCCAGCACATTATCATGGCCGGAGCGGGAGGGGAAGAGGACTTAGGGAGCACGGTGCAGGGTTCCGGTTTCGCGGATTGTAAAGATTCCGGAGGCTGTGCTTTTGTGTCCTGGGCCAAGCATTGCAATCCAAAAAGTCGCATGATCATAACCGTATTCCTGCTGTTGGTGGTGGCGGCTGCCTTGTGGTTGCTGGTGCGGGCAGCGCGAGGCCAAAGCACAGCTATCGCCAGCATCGTGGACTTGCAGGGCCGCACGACGGCGGTTGATATTGCCGCCTTCCGCAACTTGATTTCTCCCCAGGAAGAAGAGTATCTGCGCAGCAATCTGCCAGCCCGGGAGTTCCGGCGCATTCAAAAAGAGCGCATGCGCGCCGCAGCCGCCTATATTCAGAACGCGCTGCACAATGCCGCCGTCCTTCTGCGCCTGGGAGAGGCGGCGCAGCGCAGTCCCGATCCGCAGCTGGCGGTGGCAGGCCGCCAACTGGTGGATAACGCTATTCGCTTGCGCCTCTATGCCTTCTTTGCCCTGCTGAAGCTCTACCTCAATATCGCTTTTCCCGGTCTGCAGCTTTCACCCCTGGCCGTGGCCGACCGCTACGAGCGCCTGACCGAGGCCATGGCGCGCTTCACCCGCTTGCAGCAGCCCGGCCTGGTTACCCGCATTTCGCTGAGTTTGTAACGACCGCCAGGAACACGGAAGAACTCCTCATTTCGCGGTTGGAAAGTAGACACGCGAGCAACGTCTCTACCGCAGCGCATCATCGCGCCTCAATCCTGACACAGGGGTAGAGAGGTAATTTGTCGCCTCTGCTTGGAACGGCAAGAGCGGTTTGCGGCCGATGTATCCAAGGCGGACTGGTATTTTCCACGGAGGAGAGTTCAGCCCCTCAGGCCCGCCAGGGATAGCTGTGGCTCGGTTCGGAGTCGTCCACGCCCGCCACGGTGGCACGCTTGGCGGGGCGGGGTTCGATGTGCAGTTCGGGTAGAAATTCGTAATGCTCCACCACCACAGCCACTCCGAACTTGGCGCCCAGACCGGGACCTTCCACGCGCACCGCCTTACCGCGGCAGCGCACGCGCATGCTCTCAGTGAGGGTGATTTCCGGTGGCAGGACCAGGGTAAACTCCAGGCAACCGGCTTCCGGCACCTGCGTGTCGGTGGAAATGAAAGCGCCGCGCGCGCTTACGTCCTGGGTGAGGCCCCGGCACTCAACTCCGTCGGCGAGACGAAGCGCGACCGGAATCTGGAACGGGAAGCGTTGTGCAGCGCGACGTTCGTGCTGAACTGGAGAAGAACTCATCGGCACTCTCCCTGGCTGGCACGGCGGGTCAGGCAGCACCAGCTTACCTTTATCCTTCCGAGAAGAAAAGCAACAAATAATAACCGCCAAGTATTAACCAGAGGGTCAACGATAACCGCATACCGGAACGGATGCCGGCTGATTCGAATCCGGGACACCTGAACCAGACGACCTAAAAGCGGTTTGGGAGATTCGGCAACTGCCCCTTCCCATTTAAGATAGAGCAGTTACATCGCCAAACCATCATGCCGTCTTCTGAGATTCCGAGCAGGACTTCGCGTCTGGCGCTAGCCATGCGCTCGCTGCGCCACCGCAATTTCCGGCTGTTCTTTGGCGGCCAGCTCATCTCGCTGATCGGCACCTGGATGCAAAACATTGCACAGGCATGGCTGGTTTACCGGCTGACGGGGTCGTCTTTTCTGCTGGGCGCCGTGGGTTTCGCGTCGCAGATACCGGTATTTGTGCTCGCGCCCATCGGGGGCATGGTTGCCGACCGTCATAGGCGGCACCGCGTGGTCATCGGCACGCAGACCGCTTCCATGATTCTGGCCTTTATCCTGGCTGCGCTCACGCTGGGGCGGGTGGTGCAGGTGTGGCACGTGGTGGTGCTGGCGGCATTGCTGGGCGTAGTGAACGCCTTCGATATTCCCGCGCGGCAGGCGTTCATTGTGGAAATGGTGGGCAAAGAAGACCTGATGAACGCCATCGCCCTCAATTCTTCCATGTTCAATGGGGCACGCATTATCGGACCGGCCATTGCGGGCGTGCTGGTGGCCAGCATCGGCGAAGGCTGGTGTTTCTTTGCCAACGCCGTGAGCTACATCGCTGTGATCGTGGGCCTGTTGCTGATGCAGGTGGAGCGGGTGAGCCGGCTGCGCGAAAGCAGTCCGCTGGAGCACATTGTGGAAGGCTTCCAGTATGTGCGGCGCACCCTACCCATCCGCGACCTGCTGCTCCTGCTGGGCCTGGTCAGCCTGGTGGGCATGCCCTATTCCGTGCTCATGCCGATTTTTGCCGACAAGATTCTGCACAGCGGAGCGCGCGGCCTGGGCATTCTGATGGGCGCCAGCGGCGTAGGAGCGCTGATGGGGGCTCTGATGCTGGCCGCCAAGTCGGGCGTTCGGGGATTGGGACGCTGGGTGGCGGTTTCCGCGGCGGCTTTTGGGGTCACGCTGATTGTGTTTTCCTGGTCGCATCAGCTCTGGCTTTCCACTTTTCTGCTGGTGCCGGTGGGCATGGCCATGATGGTGGAGATGGCGGCGTCGAACACGCTGATTCAGGCCATGGTGCCGGATGAATTGCGCGGGCGGGTGATGGCCGTCTATTCCATGATGTTTATGGGCATGGCGCCCCTGGGAGCGCTCTTCGCCGGGGTGCTGGCGGACCCGCTGGGTGCGCCCCTGACCTTGAGCATAGGGGCGGTGGCCTGCCTGGCAGGCGCGGCGCTGTTCTGGAAACGACTGCCGGCGCTGCGGGTGGAGGCGCGGCAGTTGATCATCGCCCAGGCGGCCGGCGGCGGCGAACCCGCCGAGCAAACCACGGCCCGCTCCATCTCCTGAACTACCGAATTCACCACAGAGGACACAGAGAGCACAGAGGGGAAGATTTCACAAACCCCTTTACCACGAAGGGCGAGATGGACCACGAAAAAAGAAAATGGCGCACCAATTAAAAACCACCAGCGCCGGTAATCACTATAGTTGGCCTGGGGCCGAATGAGTCCTTCGTAAACCTTCGTGCGCTTAGCGGTGAGGGGTTCTGACCGGTCTTCCTCTGTGTGCTCTGTGTCCTCTGTGGTGAAAGGGGTTTCTCACGCGCCGTCGAGGTATTTGGCGGCGTGCTCCGGGTCGAAGTTCTCCGCCAGCATGGGCACGGCGGCGGTTCCGTAGTCGAAGCCGCGGTCGAAGGCGCGCAGATTGAGTTCGCGGAAACCGGCGGGCACGGAATCGGCGATGGCCTTGCGTAAAGAATCGGGGTCGAGCAGGCCGGCCACAGCCCCGAAAAATCCCACCATTACCGAATTCAGCACCATGCGCTTGCCCAGTTCTTCGGCCAGGCGGGTGGCGGGTACGCTGAACAGGCGCGTGCCTTCCGGCAGTTCGGACACCCGCACCAGGTCCTGCTCGATGATGAGCAGGCCGTTTTCTTTCAACTCCGGCGAAAAGCGCGTGTAGGCCTCCTGCGACATGACCAGCAGAATATCGGGCCGGGTCACGTAGGGATAGAGGATGGGCTGGTCGGACAGAATCACCTGCGCGCTGCAGGCGCCGCCGCGAGCTTCCGGCCCGAAGCTCTGGGTCATGGTGGCGTAGCCGCCCTGATAAATGCAGGCAGCCTTGCCGATCACGATGGCGGAAAGAATCACGCCCTGGCCCCCGAATCCGGCAATGCGAATTTCCGTTAGCTGCATACCAGTTCCTCGCACTCCACGTAGCGTTCGCCCAGTGTTTCCGCCAGTCGGTGGCGCATCAGTTCGCGATAGTCGGGGCGGTCGCGGTCCACGAATTTGCCCACAATGATGTCTCCCTGCATGCTCAGGCCAACTTCACTGGTGGGCGCGCCGTGACGCACCTTGCTCTTCTCTTTGTAGTACTTCATGGTCTCCAGGCCGTCGCCCAGCTTGTTGCGACGCTGGTAGAGCGTGGGGCAGGGCGAGAGCACCTCGATAAAGCAGAAGCCCTTCTTGGCGAATGCTTCCTGCATGGAGCGTGCCAACTGGCGTACGTGGTAGGTGGTCCAGCGCGCCACGTAAACCGCACCCGAAGCTTCCACCAGGTGAGGCAGATTGAAGGCCGGCTCGTAGCTGCCATAAGGCGCAGTGGAGGTCACAGCGTCGGTGGGCGTAGTGGGCGCGGTCTGGCCGCCGGTCATGGCGTAAATCAGGTTGTTCACGCAGATAACCTTCAGATCAATGTTGCGGCGCGCGGCGTGGATCAGGTGATTGCCGCCGATGGCCGAGAGGTCGCCATCGCCCGAGTACACCACTACATTCAGCTTGGGGTTGGCCAGCTTCAGCCCCGTGGCGAAGGGAATGGCGCGGCCGTGGGTGGTGTGGAACGAGTCCAGCTTGACGTAGCCGGCCACGCGCCCGGTGCAGCCGATACCGGAAACGATGGCCACGTGCTCCAGGTCAACCTTGGAATCAATCAGGGCGCGGGTAAAGCAGTTGACGGTGGTGCCGATGCCGCAGCCCGGGCACCAGATGTGGGGCATACGGTCCATGCGCAGGAAGGGTTCCACGGGATTGTGAACATCGCTCATCGGGCCGCCTCCAGGATGGCCTGCAGAATGTCTTCCGGGCGGTGGACCCCGCCGCCCGCGTGGGAAACGGGCAGCACGCGCGCAAGCCCGGCGGCCGCGCGTTCCACTTCGCGTACCATCTGGCCCAGGTTGAGCTCGGGGACGACGAACGCTTTCGTCTGCTGCGCCAGGCTTCGGATGCGGCCTTCAGGGAAGGGCCAGGCGGTAATCAGGCGGAACTTGCCTACGCGGCGGCCCTGTGCCCGCGCCAGCTCTATGGCGCGCTGCGCCACCCGAGAGGTAATGCCGTAGGAAATCACCACCACGTCGGCGCCGTCCACGTTCTCTTGTTCAAACAGTGCGATTTCTTCGGCGGCACGCTGGATTTTCTGCTGCAGACGCCGCACCAGCCTGTCCTGGGCCTGCACGGTCATGACCGGGTAGCCGCGATGGTCGTGAGTCAGGCCGGTGACATGGAATTTGTAGCCCTCGCCGGCGTGGGCCATTTCCGGCACCATGTCGCCGTTGGTCTCGTAGGGCTGATAGTCGGCGGTACGCTTGCTGGTGTGGCGGCGAGGCACGATTTCGATCTGCTCGGCGGGCGGAATCACCACCTTTTCGGTCATGTGGCCGACTACTTCGTCCATCATCAGCATGACCGGCACGCGGAACTGTTCCGCTAAGTTGAACGCCTTGATAGTCAGGTCGAAGCACTCCTGCGGTGAGTTGGGGCAGAGGGCGATAATCTCGTAGTCGCCATGCGAGCCCCAGCGCGCCTGCATCATATCCGCCTGCGCGGGCAGGGTGGGCAGGCCGGTGGAGGGGCCGCCACGCTGCACGTTGACGAATACAGAGGGCGTTTCCGTCATGGCGGCGTAGCCGATGTGCTCCATCATCAGGGAAAAGCCGGGGCCGGAGGTGACGGTGAATGCCTTGGCGCCGCCCCAGACTGCGCCCTGCAGAGCGATGGAGGCTGCCAACTCGTCTTCCATCTGAATGAAGATGCCGCCCAGGGTGGGCACGCGCGCGGCAAAGCGCTCCACCACTTCGGTCGAAGGTGTGATGGGATATCCGGAAGCGAAACGCGCCCCCGCGGCCAGGGCGCCTTCGCAGCAGGCGTGGTCGCCGTCGAGGAAGTGAACGCCGGTGAGAACGCCCTGCGGGTCAGCGTGCATCGGCGGTCTCCTTGGCGGGCGTGGCTTGAGGCTGCGACAGGCGGTAACCGAAAATGGCGAAATCGGGACAGTACATGCCGCAGAGGTCGCAGCCGCTGCACTTTTCCGGCGCCACCACATGCGGCGGGTGGTAGCCCTTGGAGTTGAAGGCGGAAGAGAGCGCCAGCACGTTGGTGGGACAGAATTCTACGCAGAAGCCGCACGCCTTGCAGCGTTCCACCACAATTTTGACCGCACCTTTGGCCATGATCCCCCACTTGCCGCGCGTGGCGGCGGGAACTCAAAACCCATTATGAATTTGAATGTTCCAAGGCGGTGTGATGTGGGTCACGAGAGGACGTGAGCAGGGACACAGGGGGAACCAGCTATCAGCTGTCAGCACTCAGCCAAACCGTCGCTGCCAAGGATCTCGGGCGGAACCTGAAACGACTTTGACCTAGTCGAGACCCTTCTTTTGGCGGTATTGGCGAACCACGTCGGTCACGGAGCGGTGCTGGCCGTCCACGGCGTAGTTCAGGGCGCGCATGTCGTCGTCGGAGATTTTGCCCGCCAGTTCCGCCAGCGCGGCGCGCAATTCGGGATGGCGGGCTAGCGCCTCCTCGCGCACGATGGGCACGGCGTAGTAAGGCGGGAAATAGTGCTTGTCATCCAGGAGGACGGCGAGGTCGAGCACTGGGATCAAGCCGTCGGTGGAATTGCCTGCCGCCAGGTCAATCTGCTTGCTCGCCAGGGCACGGTCGAGCAGGCCCAGGTCCATGATCAGCGGCGGCTTGGCGAACTTCAAGCCGTAGGTGGCCACCAGACCCTTGTAGCCGTCCGCGCGCTCCATGAATTCATAGCCGAAGCCGGCGCGCCACTGCGGCGTATACTTGGCCGCCTGGGAGATGGTAGTGAGGTGCAGGCGGCGGGCGTCGGCGCCCCGGATTTCGATGGCGAAGGTGTCGTTGAAGCCGAACGAGGGCAGAACCGCGAAATGAAATTTCTGCTCATACTGCTGTTTCACTTTTTCGTACGTAGCTTCTGGATCTTTGAGCGGCGGTTCTTTCAGGATGGCGGTAAGTGCCGTGCCCGTGTATTCGGGGTACACATCAATTCTTCCTGCCAGCATCGCTTGCTGGCAGATGTAAGTACCGGCAAGATAAAAGCGGCGTTCGACCTTGAGGTGAGTCCTGGCTTCGATTTGCTGCGCGATCAGTTCGCCCAG